>CBKYSX010000576.1:0-3567 GCA_966690745.1 uncultured Ardenticatenales bacterium | reverse complement strand
CGCGGCGGCGCAGGCGTCACCGATTCTGTCCTCAACCCCGCTTTGGCGGCGCGGGCGGCAAGTGCCGTATCATCCACGTCTGCCGGGAGCCACCCTACAAGGTGCATCCCCGCCTCCGGAACAAACACTTCCATCCTATCACCCATTTTGGTCGCTAAGGCAGAGGCTAACACATCGCGTCGCTGTTGATACACTTCCACCATCCGCCGCAAATGGCGGGCAAAATGTCCTTCTTCAATAAAATCGGTCAATGTCATTTGCTCTAATAAGGGTGGATGAATATTGATAAACCGTCGGGTGGCAACCAATGGCTCTACCAATGCGGGGGGCGCAATCAAAAAACCGAGGCGAAGTGCCGGAAACAGGGTTTTGCTAAAACTACCGATATACAGCACCCGTCCGTCCCGATCCAACCCTTGCAATGCCTCTAGGGGACGACCTGTATAGCGGAACTCGCTATCATAATCATCTTCCAGAATCCAGGCACCCGTTTCCCGTGCCCATTCCAGCAATGCCAGACGGCGGTGCAAACTCATCGTTACCCCTGTCGGAAATTGGTGTGATGGAGTGGTACTGACCACCCGTGCTGAAGGTGCTAGTCGTTTCCCCGCCTCTACATCCAAGCCCTGCTCATCTATCGGCACAGCCACCAATCGCGCCCCCGCAACCGTGAGTGCTCCTTGCGCCCCGAAATATCCGGGGTTTTCAATCCACGCCGAATCCCCAAGATTGAGTATTGTGCGAATCGCAAGGTCTAACGCCCCCTGTGACCCTGAGGTAATAATCACCTGTTCCGGCGCACATCGTACTCCCCGCGTAATCCCTACATGGGCGGCAATCGCCCGACATAGCGGGGCGTACCCTGACAGTTCCTGATACCTTGCTACATCCCGCAACGACTGTCGCGCCCGCCGCGCAATCAGCCGCGCCCATAACTCATAGGGAAACAAATCCAATGCCCCTTCGCCCGAACGGAAAACACCTGCCCGCTTCGCCACAGGAGCCGAGGGCGGCAACCCTTTTAGTAAAGGAACATGCGCCGCTATGCGGGTCAAAGTATTATCCGCCTGTGCAACTTTCTGTTGAAGCTGACTTTGCACCAAATCGGTAGGCACTTCCCGCGATACGATGGTTCCCTGTCCCACTCTGCTTTCAAGATACCCCTCCAGCAATAATTGTTCATACGCCAATGCTGTCGTAGTCCGTGAAATTCCCAGTTCGCTGGCAAGGGTACGGGTCGAGGGAAGCCTCGTCCCCCGTGCCAATTGCCCCACTAATATTGCCCCACGCAATCGCTCGTAAAGTTGTTTATAAAGAGGGACAGAAGAAGTACTATCAAGCGTAATGGCGGGATGGGGGGTAGGTACGGTTCGTTTGGGCATGGTGAAGGGTAACAATAAGCCACAAGAGAGCTTGCTCGTATTCTAAAATGGCATTGTCAATATTATCATAATTGGCTCTTTAAACAAGTCCATTATTTTGATATAATGGCATACATCGTCCGGGGTTGAAGTCATTCAAATGAACGGATACCAATCCATCTTTTTAAACGGTGACAATCCAAGAGAATTCGCCGTACAATAGTCGAAGTACGTTATATTTCGGCGACTCTGGCGGCATTATCCAAACGCGAGGTATCTGAGGTATCTATGGAAGCAAGATTGAATTATGCCAAAGCCGCCCCAAAAGGCTATCGCGCCGTTCTGTCTCTGGATAGCTATGTCGAAGAATGTGGTTTAGAACCCTTGTTGCTGGAGCTCGTCAAAATGCGTGCTTCGCAGATCAATGGCTGTGCCTATTGTTTAGACATGCACAGCAAAGATGCACGGGCACAGGGGGAAAGCGAACAACGGTTATACGGGCTAACTTCATGGCGCGAAGCCCCCTATTACAGCGAACGGGAACGTGCCGCTTTGCTCTGGACAGAAGAAATCACTTTAATTCATCAAAACCATGTTCCCGATGCGGTTTATCAAGAAGTACGCCGCCATTTTTCCGAAGAAGAACTGGTAAACCTGACGCTGGCTGTTGTTATAATTAACACATGGAATCGTCTTGCCCTCACCTTCCGTTCGGTAGCGGGTAACTACAAATCCACTAAAACCCCCCATCGTATCCATAGTCAATCATAGGTGAACGATAATGAAAGCAACCCATCTCCACAAAGACGATCTGGTCCATCTTGGTAAAACCCGCAAATTTGAAGGCTATCTCTATAACGATACATCCGTTTCCTTCTTTCTGGTGGATGTCCTCCCCGGCAAAGGCGCGCTTTTACACACCCACCCTTACGAAGAAATCCATATCGCGCAGGAAGGTACTGCGTTATATACGGTTGGCGATGAGCAAATCGAAGTCACCGGCGGGCAAATCGTGATTGTTCCCCCAAACACCCCGCATGGCTTTGTTAATATCGGCGAAGATCAATTTCGGGCAATCGGGATTCATCCCGTAAGCAAAATGATTCAAACCAATCTGGAGCCGGTCGCCGCATAAAGTTCAGTCTCTTAACAAAGTAATAGTGGTAGATGATGACGCGTTGTCTACGCTAAACCAATCCGTATCCATAGCAAGGAGTGATAGCATGTCAGGCAAACAATGGGCTATTTTGGCGATACTCGCACTCATTTGGGGAAGTAGTTTTCTCTTTATCAAATGGGGACTGGCGGAAATGTCCTTTTTGGCAGTGGTAGCGGGGCGTTTGTTCTTTGGTCTGCTCTTTCTGGTAGGAGTATTGCTGTTGACGCGCACGCCCCTACCCCCCCGTCACCTTTGGAAGCATCTTGTCTTTGTAGCGATTGCCAACAATGTCATTCCGTGGACGTTGCTGGCGTGGGGCGAACAATACGTACCCAGTGGGATTGCGGCATTGTTAAATGCTACCACCCCCTTATTCACCTTTCTACTGGCACTGGTATGGGCAGATGAAAAACTGTCGTGGGTCAAGGTGGTCGGCTTGTTGACAGGCTTTGTCGGGGTCGGTGTGGTGATCTGGAGAGATGTCGTGGCGGGGTTCGCCCAACAAAACAATACGATGGTTCTTCTGGGGGAAATTGCGATTCTGATTATGGCGTTTGGGTATGCTGTCGGGAGTGTCTACGGGCGGCGCTATCTGAAAGGGGTTCCCGCCGTGCAATCCGCCACCGGGCAATTGTTTATCGCCGCGTTGGTCATCTTCCCGGCAACCATCTTGACCAACAATCTCCCTGCCACGCTACCAAGTTGGGGTGCCATCGGCGCGATTGCCGCCCTCGGCTTCTTTGGAAGTGGTATGGCATATTACCTCTATTTCCAGCTACTGACGCAAGTCGGGGCAACCCGCACCACCGTTGTTACCTATCTGCTTCCCCTCGTCGCAATAGTTTTGGGGTGGTCACTACTAGGCGAAGCCATTACAAGGGAGATGCTCTTTGGAATCGCGCTCATTTTAAGTGGTGTGGTTCTGGTCAATGGCTCAATCACCTTTCCACGCCGTCCGGTTGTGCCAAAACCGGTAGAAGTGTGATGCACTGACCATTTATAAGAAAAACCACGCCCTTGAAAGGCGTGGTTTTTCATTTTCTCGTC
>CBKYSX010000575.1:0-3574 GCA_966690745.1 uncultured Ardenticatenales bacterium | reverse complement strand
GGCTTCTGCCTGCAACGGTTAAGGTTGCCCATTCCGATGCTGTCAATTTCCCGGTTTTATCCGCCAACCGCACCAACCACCAATCAAACATGAGAATTGTCGCTCCTTGATGAATTTCCGCGGTTGTGACGGTTATCGGTTGCCCGATAACCTGAACAATGATTTCAAGGAGTGTACTCCTGTCGGGTAGACAGGTTCAATGACCTCTCTCACTCGCTTAATAGGGCAAGTGCCTCCCGATCCATCAAATGAAGCCGTCCGCTTTCCAACCGCACCCAATTGTTTTGTTGCATCTGGCTGATCGCGCGGGTCACGGTTTCGCGGGTACTGCCCACCATGTTGGCGATTTCTTGATAGGGAAGGCGCAAGTCAATGACCAGATTGCCACTGTGTTGAGGACGACCAAAGCGGTCAGCGAGTTGGAGCAGGGTACGCGCCACGCGGCTGGTCACATCGCGATTGACCAGATCTTCAATCAGGTCTTCTGCCTGATGGAGCCGTTCGCTAATCCGCACCATGACGTTGTAGGCAACATCGGGGCGGCGGCGAAGCATTTCTTCAAAATCGGCACGGGGAAGCAGACTCATTTCTGCCTCGTCCATGATTTCGGCAAACGAACTTTGCGGGGCGTGGCTAATCAATGCAAGTTCGCCAAAAATGTTACCACTTCCCAACAGCCCGAAAGTCACTTCGCGCCCTTCGGGAGAGAGGCGGTAATTGCGAACATACCCGGAATGAATCAAGTAGAGATACTTGGCGGGGTCGCCCGGCTGATAGACAATTTTGCCTTTGCCATATTGGACGCGGGTCAATTTTCGGTTCCACTCTCCTTGAGGGTCCATCACGAGATCAAAGAGTGATAAGTCTCGCAGACCAAACGGCGTATTCATGGTTCTTCCCTTTCTCCTGCTTTTTTGGTTATATCATCACTATACCACCCCGCAACGGGTTTGTCAATACTTTGTTACGGGTTTTTTCTGTCTTTTAGGGAATCGTTTAGCCTTTGTTCACCTTTGGGGCGGGAAAACGCGCGAAATCTCTCATTAATCTCCCCATTTATCGGCAAACCATCCCTTACCAAAATTATAGAGGTGGGGTGCGAGGGCGGCGGGTACAGGATAGGCATAAAATCTTTACTTTTGGGGAAAATTGAATATTATCAAGAGGAATTCGGTTGATTTATTGATGTTCCAAAACCTCATGGAAACCAAACTCTGTCCGGGGTGCGAGGAAATCAAACCTTTAACTGAGTTCAACTATAAAAATAAAATCAAGGGGTTGCTTCAAGTAAGGTGCCGGTCTTGTACGCGCCAGCAGGTACGGAATCATTACAATCAACATTCCGATTACTACATTGCGAAGGCAAGAAAGCGAAATAAAACCGTTGGACTTGAACAGCGACAAAAAATTTACGATTATTTGCTTGCCCATCCATGTATAGATTGCGGCGAATCCGATCCTGTTTGCTTAGAGTTTGATCATGTTAAAGGGATAAAAGTCAGTATGGTTTCCGAAATGATTGGCAATTACGCATGGGATGTGATTGAGTACGAAATTTCTAAATGTGAAGTGCGATGTGCCAATTGCCATCGCAAAAAGACAGCAAAACAGTTTAACTACTGGAAACCCTAATACGCGCTCGTAGCTCAGTGGATAGAGCACCGGTCTTCGGAACCGGGTTTGTCGGAGGTTCGAATCCTTCCGGGCGCGCCTACAACCCTAAAAGCGGCAGACTTCTTTCATAAGGTCTGCCGCTTTTGTTTGTGGCGGGAGTTGCTCTACCATTTAGCGCAATCATGTTCCCCTAAATAAGGTATCAAGACACGCTATGACCCTACGACTTTTGATTCTCGCGGTAGCACTGGTCGTTACCGTCGCCTGTGCCGCTCCGGCTACACCCATTGCACCACCAACCCCCACTTCCATGCCGGAGCCATCGCCCGCCGCAAATGAGCCAACGGTCGGTACGAGTGCCAGCCAAACACCTGCCCCATCCAGCACCCCGCCCCCTACCAGTACGCCACCTGTCTCGCCTACGCCCCAGCCTACCGTCCCGCCGGTGGATACGAGTACGCTGGCGTTTAGTGGCGCAGAAGCGATGGCACATGCGCTTGCCCAATGCGAGATTGGACCTCGCCCCGCCGGAAGCGAAGGGTTGTTGGCAACGCGGGACTATATTGAAAGCGTGTTGGTGGCGAATGGATGGGAAGTGGTACGGCAAGACCGTGAATTTATGGGCGTTCCCATTCACAATGTCATCGGAGTCAAAGGAGAAGGTACTCCCCGGATGCTGGGGGCACATTTCGATACGCGCCCGGTTGCCGATATGGACCCCGATACCCCCACCGAACCCATCATCGGCGGCAATGATGGCGCAAGCGGGGTAGCAGTTCTGCTGGAATTGTCCCGTATTCTGGAAATACCCGAAGGTCGCCAGGTACAACTCGCCTTTTTTGATGCGGAAGATCGCGGCAATTTAGAAGGATGGCCCTTCAGCGTGGGCGCACGCTTTGTGGCAACCGAATTGCCCGTAGACCGTCCCGAAGCAATGGTTCTGCTGGATATGATTGGTGATGCTGACCAACAGATTTTCCGCGAACAAAACTCCACCCAATCCCTGAATGACACGATTTTTGGCATTGCCGCCGCCCTTGGCTACGAAGACAACAGTTTCTACAATCGCGGTAAATACATCATTATTGATGACCATCTCCCCTTTATCGAAGTGGGCATCCCCGCGATTGACCTGATTGATTTCGATTACCCCTACTGGCACACCGTTGAAGACACCTGCGACAAATTGGGCGAGGCGAGCCTCGAACGGGTCGGGCGCGTGGTCGAAGTCTGGATTGAACAGCAGGGAGGGCAGTGAACAAAAGTGAACGGAAGCAACGACAGTGACTACAGGAACGGCAACGATATGTAGGGGCGGGTCACATCCCCGGCGCAACTTCTAAAATGCAAATTGTGACCCGCCCACCATTGCCGGGAGTCCACAACGTCCCCGTTATGGGTACGCCAGGAGTCATAATAGATGGTAGGTCAACAGCCAGGGGGTATCCGTATCGGCTACCCACCTTACCTACCTTACCCACCTACTGTTCGCCCATACGTAATGGGGTGGGCAATCTAACATCTACGGCGGGCGGGTCAACGGGTTCATGTTGGAAAACCCTTCATGCCCTGACCCACCCCTACAAAAAACCCCTAGCGTCTTTGCCTCCTTGCATCCCTGCGTTACGTTGTTGCCGTTTCTGCCGTTTACTGTTGTTGCTGTCGTCACTTCCGTTCACTCTTCACTCACCATTCTTCACTTTTCACTCTCAATGAACATTCTCATCATCGGCGGGGGGATTATCGGATGCGCGATTGCCCGCGAACTGGCGCGGCGGGGGGCATCTGTCACCCTTGTAGAAGCACAACAGGATCTGGCACAAGAGGCATCGGGGGCGGCAGTAGGGACGCTTTCCTATTCTCCTTCTTCCCCCATGCCGGAGGGATGGCATGGGTTGGCGCGGCAGAGCCTTGCCGCACATCATACCTTGCGGGAAAAATTGGCAAATGAGGTGGACAA
>CBKYSX010000574.1:0-3574 GCA_966690745.1 uncultured Ardenticatenales bacterium | reverse complement strand
CGGGGTCTATTGAAAAGCAAAGGATACATTTCCTATACTTCTTATACCCCTACATACCACCAAAAGGAGGAAAAAAAGATGCCAACCACGAAGAAAAATACCCGTGCCGGAACCGCCGTGAAAAAAACGGTGGGAAATGTAGTAGACAAGGTAGAAAAAGTGGTACTGGATGTAAAAGATAAAGTTGAACATACCGCCGAAGCAGTGGTAGATAAAATCAAAGGAACGGCGAGCGATGCAAAAGAAGGCGTTGAATCCGCCGCCGATTCCGCCAAAGGCAAAGTGGAACGTACCGCGCAAAAAGCCGTCCGCACCACCAAAAAGGGTGCCGCCACCGTACAACGCAAAGCGGACAAAGCCGTAGAGTCCGCCCGCGAAAGCGTGGTGGATGGCGTAGATGCCACCGCCGACAAAATCAAAGAGGTGGTGGGCGAACCCAAAGCGAAACCCAAACGCAAACCCGCCGCTACCACCAAAAGCACCACCAAACCGAAATCTACGAAATCCACCACCACTAAGGCGAACACCGCCAAAACCGGCAAGACCAAACGCACCACGACCTAGCAACAGTCATTGTTTTGAGCACGAAACCGAGTTTCTGCCGTTGAAAACTCGGTTTCTTTTTTAGTTCCCTTACTGTCTTAATTTGGAAAAACCAAGCCTTAATTCTGAAAAGCCGTAAGGGGTAAAATCCCTGCCTTTCACAACACAGAACCCCGCAATCCGTAGGGGCGGGTCACACCTTATAGAAGGCATGGCATGGAACTTGTGACCCGCCCCATCTTCCATACCCGACACATCTTGTTGGCAGGAAATCCGTTCGATGTATGACGGGTCGTATGGGGTTGGGAATCGGGCGGGTCATGCGTTCCCTGTTGGAAATCGCGGTGGGGATGTGACCCGCCCCTACTATATTGCTTTGCACCATTCCGTCCCTCACCCCAATTCCCGCGCCCACGCCCGCAAGAATGCCACATCGTTGGGATGTCCGCTCGCCTTCTCCACAAGGGCTTGTAAGAGAATACCCAGGACAGACGTGCCACTATCCGGCACAACCCCGGCACGTTCAAGGGCGCGTACCACTTCCCGACTCACGTCCTGAATCGGCGCGTTCCAATGAATCTCCGCAAGATAGGCTTCTAACCCTTCAAAATAGAGAAAATCTTCCAATTCGACAGGCGCGGAAAATTCGCGTATCAAAATTTCCACCAATTTCTTCCGCTGTTCGCTCAAACTCATGGGTAGAGGGTTGGTAGATAAACCATAATGGGGCGTTCGTGCCGAAATACCTTGTAACAATTCCCGCACATCAAATCGTCCTGCCTTCAATAGCGATTGTTGATACTCCCCTTGCTTTGCCCACGCAACCAATTGTTCATAGTCTACAAACGCCCCTGTATCACGAATCGGCACCAATTCTTGAACCTCAACCCCGGCATAATCATCATGTAATCGCTTGAATTTATCGCGTAAGGTATCCAGCAACGTGCGACGGTCACGATGGTCCCCTTCGGGCAGGGCAATCGCAATTTCAATGCGTTTGGCATCGGTATCTACCGCCACCCGCCCGTAAGGCTTACCATGTTGATGGAGAATGACCCCCGTCCGCCAGACCTGTTCGGGATTAACTTCATCCCGCATTCGCACCACGAAACGGGAGAACAACCCCGGTGGCACAAAATCGTACTGATAGACGAAACGTAACGCCCCTTTCTCTTGCCATTGATACCGCGGCGGGGACTTGGGCAGTAAATCCGGCACCAAATAACGACCCCTTTCCAAACGATATGCCAATTCAAAGACAAACATCATACTTAAAATAAAAGGATGTTTGTCGCGGGGATACCCTTTCGGAATTAATATCCGCGCAATGTCCCCATCAGTGACAAAACCTCGTCCCTGCAACAATTCGGGGTCATTCAGAATCGGGTAAATCCCGCCTGTCACCCAATTGGGATTCAGAATATGCGTCAATTTAAGGGTGGGGTCATCACTGTAAGTGAATAGCACTCCCAGCGCATGGAGCAAATCGGCAACGCTGGTGTAAGTTCCTTCTGTAATGCTATGAGCTTCGCAAATACGCTCAAACTCCTGATATTCCAGATAATCCCTGTTTTCTGCTCCCACCTGTTGACGCACTTCCATCCATTTGGCGGGGATTTCATCATTCAAGTGTTTCAGAGCAGATATCTCTTGTTGCAGGGTAGTACGTAAGCGTTTAATCCCCTCTTTGGTGGCGCAAGAGGTTTCAATCACGGCAGCAATCGGGTGATGTTGCTCTAACGCAGGCACATTCAAGCGCAATTTAAATTTATCCCATTTGTTAATCACCAGAATCACAGGGGCATCAGGCGCATAGAGATGAATCGTTTTGAGCCACTCCACCACCTTATTTGCCTCTTCATTCTGGGTCGCATCCAGCACCAACAAATAACAACTGCGCGTAGTAAGGAACAACCGGTGCGTATTGTGCATAATTTCCTGCCCCCCAAAATCCCAAAAATGCACCACCATGTCCCGTTCTTTTACAATGAGTTTGTCATCCCGTACCACGATGCCAGGGGTAGGCTCTCGTTTCTCAATATCAACGCTTTCGCCCAATATCGTTCTCACAATTGTTGTCTTACCCACCCCCGCCTCCCCAACAGTCAACACCTTTACTTCATCCAGCAATACGAGGCGATCCAGATAAGCGGCACGGATGTAGTCAAGGATGGCTTGAGCATTCTTGGGATTTTCCAGAAGTTCGGCGGGGAGGGGTAAATCAGCATTATCTCTTAAATTCAAGTATGCTAAATTTGAAAGGGAGGTAATCGAATAGGGAAGGCTTGTGAGGAGATTACTTCCTAGGTCAAGAGTAGTAAGCAACTGCAATTCCCCAAGAGCCTCTGGTAGACTGGTGAGTTTATTACCCGCCAGTCCAAGGACATTGAGCGACCGTAATTCTCCAAGACTCTCTGGTAGACTGGTGAGTCTATTACCCGACAGTCCGAGTCTACTGAGAGACCTTAACTCTCCAAAATTGTTAGGTATATCCGCGAGTTCATTGAAACTCAGGTCAAGGCTTGTAAGCGAGTGTAATCTCGCAAGATTTTCTGGCAGAATCGTGAATTTATTATCAGCTAGGTTAAGTTCGGTGAGTGACTGCAATTGTCGAATCCATTCTGGCAGATTGGTCAGGCTATTATGATTTAGTAGAAGGGAGGTGAGTGATTGCAATTCTCTGATTTCCACTGGTACTTCTCTCAACTCTAATCTTCTCAAACGCAATGCTGTTGCGTTCGCCCGTTTACATTCCTTGATGCGTTGTAGGGCTATTTCATAGATGTCCATCGTCCAAATCCTCCAAAGGAAACACGCTGGTGGGGTGAGAGTGGTTCTATTGTAACGGGGTTTCGCGCTTTGGAATAGAGGTGAGAAATGGGAAACGAGAAACGGGAATGTGGGGTACACGGTTAGATGTAGGGGCGGGTCACACCTCATAGAAGGCATGGCATGGAACCTGTGACCCGCCCCCTCTTCCATACCCGACACATTTTGTTCGCAGGAAATCCGTTCGATATATAACGGGTCG
>CBKYSX010000573.1:0-3578 GCA_966690745.1 uncultured Ardenticatenales bacterium | reverse complement strand
AAGTATGCCGACTTGGGGTTGGTGTTGCCCGGCAAAGTACGGTAGGGAATGCCGTCACCATCCACATCCTTGTAGCGTCCCCATCTTTCGCTCAACTCATCCAATTGTTGGGCGGTCAATACCTTGCCCCGTTTCAAAGGTTCGCTGGGGTATTCAAAGGGAGGGGACATCCATTGGTTCATCCCCAAATCAAGGTCGGAGAGGACAAAGACGAGCGTTTGCAATTCTTCGGCAAGGTCAAGCGCGGTTTTGCCGTCCTCGTAACATTCCACAATCGTACCGGGGAAGAGAACGATATGTTTGCTGTCCCCATGGCTGAGCAGATATGCCGAAGTAATATCCCCTTGCGATACACGGGTGGGCAAGCCGGTGCTGGGACCCATGCGTTGAATGTCCCACACAACAGCCGGAATTTCGGAATAGTAGGACAAGCCCGCAAATTCCGCCATGAGCGAGATACCGGGGCCACTGGTGCTGGTAACGGAACGTGCGCCCGCCCAGCCCGCGCCCAGAATCATCCCGATGGCGGCAAGTTCGTCTTCAGCCTGGACGACCGCGTAGGTCGGTTTGCCGTCGTCGCCCATCCGCAATTTGGGCAGATATTCGTTCAACGCATCGGCAAAGGAGGTTGCAGGGGTAATAGGATACCACGCCACGACGCTTGCGCCGCCCATTGCGGAGCCAATCGCGCCTGCCGTGTTGCCATCCAGCAACATCAACCCTTTGGTCAGATCGCGCCGTTCCACGCGGTAAGGCGATTCGATAACAATGTTCTCCCGCGCCCATGCCAATGACATATCAATCATTTTCATGTTGAGGGCAACGGGTTTTTCTTTGCCGCCGAAGTGCCGTACCAGTGCGTTTCGCACTTCGTCATATTCCAACCCGAGCAGGTGAATCAATGTCCCGACATACGCCATGGTTGCCAGATAATCCCGCAGGTTGAAGGGGGCTTCGGTTGCCTTTACAAATTCCTTAACAGGGATCGAATGATAGGTGATGTCGGTACGGGTTTCTTGAAAGCCCTTCCAATCTTTGGGGTAGATACAAATCCCCCCTTCGGGAAGGGCGGCAACATCTTCTTGCCACGTATTTTCGTTGAAGGCAACCAGAACTTCGGAGGTGTCGCGGCGGGCGATGTATCCCTTTTCCGAGATGCGGATGGTGTACCAGGTGGGCAAGCCGTGAATGTTGCTGGGAAACAGGTTTTTACCTGAAACAGGCAACCCCATTTGAAAGAGGGTGCGGATAATGGCGAGGTTGGCGGTTTGGCTTCCCGTTCCGTTGACCGTCGCCACTACGATGGAAAAATCGTTAATGGCACGCTTCACGCCTGTTTGAGCAGGCGCGGGTTGCGCGATGGACACGCCCATAGACGAACTCCTTGACGCTTTGGTCTGCCGCCTTGTTCCCCGGATAACCGTTGAAACAGCAGGAACAAGGTTGGTTTAGGGTTGCCCCACCCCACAAAAAAAGCCGCCTAACCGCGAGGGTTAGCGGCTGAACTATCGGTGATGGAGGGTAGGGCACTGCGGGGATTGTCCCCGTATGTATAGATACAAAACAGCATGAGATTTTGGTGCGACTTTGCACTCAAATAGTCCGATAAGGATACCACGCCCACCGCATATTCGCAAAAAGGGGTTGTGATGAATCTCACATATTGGGGCGGAATGACCGCAAGGAGAACGTGGAAGAATGCGGTATAATCATTCATATTGCATAGTTCATATTGCATAAACGGCGAAGACTACAACCTTATTTATGTCTACACCCATTTCCCCCTTTTCCTCCCACATTTTGGTACGCAAAGAATGTCCGCTTCATTACTGGTTGACCGGACCCGTCAACGCGCCTCTCATTGTTTTAACGCATGGTGCAACGGCGGATCACGGGATGTTTGCCCATCAGGTTCGCGCCCTTGCCGATGAATATCGGGTATTAACCTGGGATATGCGCGGACATGGAGAGAGCCGCCCGATGGGGTCGCCCTTTACCGTTCCGGAGGCAGTCAAAGATTTAATGGCGATTCTGGCAGAGATTGGGGCGGAACAAGCGATTTTTGTCGGGCAATCTACGGGTGGTTATGTCGCACAAGAATTGGTTTTTCGCCATCCTGAAAAAGTACAAGCATTGGTGATGATAGATTGTATTTGCATTACCTTGCCCCTGACAGGGCGTGACCACCTGTTACTCAGACTCACCCCTGCCCTCTTGTGGATGTACCCTTATTCGCTGTTGGTGCGCCAATCGGCGAATGCCAGCACAGTAACACAAGAGGGCTACGATTATTTAGAAACCGCGATGAATCAAATCCCGAAAAAGGATATGGTGGCAATTTTATCAGCGGTGACTCAGGCGATTCACCCCGAACCCCATTATCAAATTACCCATCCGTTGTTATTGGTGCATGGCGATGAAGACAATCTGGGGAATATCAAGAAAGACGCGCCCCGGTGGGCAGAACGAGACCCGAACTGTACCTATCGGGTGATTCCCGATGCAGGACATATGGCAAATATGGACAACCCCGCCTTTTTCAATCGCCTGTTGCTGGAATTTTTGGATTCCCTACAAGGAAGAGTCTAATGGCTCCTGCGTTGCCCCGCTATACGCCTTATCGGGATGTGAACATCATTCTCCATCGTCTACGTACCGATGTTGAAGAGGTGCTGGGAGCTCAATTGGTGGGTATCTATTTATACGGGTCGCTCTCGTTAGGCGATTTCAACCCCGCCACCAGTGATATAGATTTCCTGGTAGTGACAGCGGGGGAATTGTCCAACGACACCCTTACCCACTTGCAAGCTATGCATAGTGCGATTGCCGAAAGCAATCTGCCCTATGCCCGTGCATTGGAAGGCTCCTATATCCCGCAAACGGCTCTACGCCGTTACGACCCCGTCCATTGTGAGCATCCCTGCATCAACAGCCATGATGGAATTGTCGTGCGAAGGGAGCCACATGGACAGGATTGGGCTATTCAACGGCATATTATCCGTGAGCATGGGGTTGTGATTACAGGACCATCGCCCGACACCTTAATTGACCCGGTATCCTCTGAAAATCTTCAAGCAGGAGTAAGGGATCTTTTATATGGGTGGTGGACCACTTTGTTGGACAGTCCTATATTAGAACAAGGCGACTATCAGGCATTTGCAGTGCTTACGATGTGCCGGATGCTTTATACCTTTGAGCATGGAGATATCGTTTCCAAACCTGTTGCCGCGCAATGGGCGTTGTCTACTCTGAAACAACGGTGGCATTGGCTCATCGAATGGGCGTTGGCATACCCCGACCCGCCACCCCGCAACCCGTTGGAGGAAATACGGGCATTGATACGATACACCCTGGAAAAAGCGTCATCGTGAAGTAACCCGACTTTCCGCGCTTACATCCACCTTTATAATAGTAAGCGTAGCCTACGCAACCGTTATCACCACTCATTAACGGAATGCGCTAGTTCCCCTTCTTTGAGTGAACAAACATCAACAGGAGGAAAATCATGGCGAATGTCCTTTCACGCCCCCGTCGGCAAATTCAAGACCCACCCCTTGCCAAATTGTTATTTAGCGATA
>CBKYSX010000572.1:0-3589 GCA_966690745.1 uncultured Ardenticatenales bacterium | reverse complement strand
CGAACCGAGGAAGAAGCCGGAAAACGCCACCGTGATGAGATAAATCCCTGCCATCACAGATGTGGCAATTACGGATTCCGTTTGCAAATAGACCCAGAAGGTAATAGCGAACCAGACAAAAGTATTGGTAACGGAGGCTACCAGTGTATTGGCGAGAACGGCATAGAATCTACGTGGCATGAGCTTTTCGCCTTTCCTATCAATCCATTATGGTCGTTAGGGGTATGAGTTCCACTATACAGAACTACTGCGACACTATTGGTCGCGGTTATGGTCACGGGGTTGATGGTGATTAAGAATTAAGTCACGTAAGCCTGTAGGGGCGGTGCCTTGTGCCCGCCCATCCATGCCTAGCAACAACGGGCGACCACAAGGGTACGCCCCTACAGACAACGTTACGGCATCATTTTCTTCCATTAGTGCCGTGCCACTAGATCTGGAAAAATTCGACCAGATATGGCGTAAGTACCGCACTTGCAATCGCGTGGTCTTGTCCGGGTACCACTTCATAGCGGGCATCGGGCAGAACTTTTGCCAGAACCTCCCCGGTGTGGCGGAAGAACGGTTCACTGTTCCCGCCCGCCAGTAGTAAGGTGGGGCAGGTAGCGGCAGACCAACGTTGGATGGCTTCTTCTGAAAGCCTATTGCCCGACATATTCTCGCCCATAATCGTCCCGTCATAGGCGAGGGTATGCGACACGGCTTCCATTTCCGCCCAGCCAGGATCTGCCTTCATCTGAGGGATATATTCTTCGGGGACCCCGACCACCGATAGGAACAAGGCAACGGCATCGCCGCGCCGCCCGGTGGCGGAGTATTCGGTTAGATTCTGCACATAGTTTTCCGGCAGAGGGGGGTGGCTGTCATCCAGCACAAAAGGCGGTTCATACAAAGCCATTTTTGCGATTTTGCCCGGCAGTGCGCTCGCCGCTTCCAACACCAACGCCGCGCCGGAAGAAACGCCGTATACATAGGCTGACCCTCCGGCATAGTCAATCAATGCTTCAAGATCTTCGATTTCCCGTTGCACGGCATAGGGGAGGGTGTCGCCGCTGTCACCGCGTCCACGGCGGTCATAGTTGTAAACGGTGAAATGTGCCGCCAACTGCCCCGCCAATTCCACCATCATGTAATGGCGGCGAACGCCCGATGCCCCGGTAACTAAAATCAGAGCAGGACCTGCGCCAAGTTGGTCAAATGCAATGGTCGTTCCATCTTTGGATTGTAGCGTTTTCATAAGAGCCTCCTGATGCTCGGTGATATCGTCTTGGTTAATTTACTTCAATAAATAAAGCGTGAACTTCAATCAGTATAGTGGATGGACGCGACAGATATTGTCCAATGTTCCTAAAATGGCAGTTTCAAGAGGACGGAGTGGTCCCGAAACGGCGGACATTGCGGGCGCGGGCTTTTGCCGCTTCTTCGGCACGATCCTTCGGCAGTGCATTGGTTTCCAGCGAACTTAGCAATGTGTGGCAGGAAGCAGTAATTTCGGCGACTGCCCGGTTAAATGCCGCTTCGTTGGTTTGGGAGGGTTTGGTAAACCCACTGATTTTTCGCACAAATTGCAGAGCCGCCGCCTCAATTTCGTTCTCCGTGACAGGAGGTTCAAAGTTGAAGAGAGGTTTGATGTTTCGGCACATGATGAATGTCCTTATGGTGTGTGCAAGAATAGAAGACGGGACGCAGGACGCAGAAACGGCGATCTACATATGTGGCGAGGTTTGGCGTTCATAGGGGCGGGTCACAAGTTCCATGCCAGCGACCCCAGTAAGGTATGACCCGCCCCTACGAGTGATGCCGACAGGGGCGGGTGGTATAAAGATTGAAATACTCGTTTCCTGTCCCGCGTCCTGCTTTCTGCGTCCCGTTTATTTTTTGCCTTCGGCAAAGGACCAACCTTTTTCCCCCAATGTTTCACGCAAAATTCGTACTGCTCTGGGTCCAACGCCATGCAGTGCCAACAGTTGCTTTTCCGTTAGAGTCGTCAATTGCTCCAGTCGGGAATACCCGGCATGAAGCAAGGCATTGGTGGCAGGATTGCCGATAGCGCGGGGAAAATCATGGATGGGTGTGGATTCTTCTGAGTTTGCCATATTGTTCCTCCGGTAAGTGCGTTTCAGAGTTTAATTTGGAATCGTAAGAACGGCTTCATGCCCCTGTACAGAAGTTCCCCTGTACTTTAGGGCGGCGTTGTCCCGAAAGGATAGTGACCTGCTTCAAAAAAACAAGGGAGTGGTTTAGTGGAAATAGTGTTATATTCAGTTCTTGAATTGACGGTATGGTCAGGTATAATTTACGTATGAAAACACGCACATATAACCAATATTGCGGGCTGGCATACGCTCTGGATGTCATCGGCGAACGGTGGACGGTATTGATTGTCCGCGAACTAATGGCGGGTCCGCGCCGTTTCACCGATTTGCTGGAAGGGTTGCCCGACATCAGTACAAATTTGCTTTCCGAGCGATTGAAAAGTTTGGAACAACAGGGGGTACTGCATCGCCGCACCTTACCACCCCCCGCCGCCTCTACGGTTTACGAATTAACATCCCTGGGGCTGGCATTGGAGCCTACCCTGCTGGAATTGGGCAAATGGGGGAGTCAGTTTGTGCCGCCAACCCCGGACGGGGCGCATATTCTTCGCGCCGGTTCGTATGCACTAACGCTTAAAACCTTTTTCCGCCCCCACGAAGCCGCAGGGGTGGATGATGTGTACGCCTTGCACATTGGCGACGAGGTGTTACAGGTTCAGCTTCAGCACGGAACGATTCAGGTGCAACAGGGCAACCCCTTTCGCGCCGATATGCGCCTTTACAGTGATGTTCCCCTCTATCTCGGTTTGCTGGCGGGTGGGATTGACCCTGATGATGCATTGGCGGCGGGGTTGATTCGTTTGGAAGGGGACCCCGCCGCTCTCCATCGGTTTCTCAGAATTTGTAAGATTGAGTAAACCAACAGAAAGCAGGACGTGGGACGCAGAAACGACCAAATTTCTTATTCGGTAGAGCGATGATTTTCTATCCTGAATAACCATTCTTCCAGCAATGCCGACAAAAGCGCGGGTTGTTCATGGGGCAGAGCGTGGCCTGTTCCGTCCAAAACGGCAAAGGTGGCACGGGAATAATGGTTCAACAACTGCCATTGGTCCGCATACCCGACGGTTGAATCTTGTCGCCCCATGACCAGGAGCGTCGGGTGTGGATACGGGTCGCCTTGCTCGGGCGCATCCCTTAATTGCCACCCCTCGAAAATTCGCGCCAGGGCTTCTGTATCTGCCAATGCCACCCCCGGCATGACTGCTGTTTGGAATCGTTTTAAGGTTTCGGGGGTCTGGATCACGAAGTAATTGCGATACTCCGCGTCATCGTCGGGGTCGAGCACCCCGGTTGTATCTACACTATTATGAAGCACAACCGGTTCAGGCACTTGTCGCGCTGTATCCTGCCCCATCGCCATTACCGGGCAAATCAGGGCAATCCCTTGCACCTGTTCGCGCCGTTGGTTGGCAATCGCCCGTGCCAGATAGGTTCCATAAGAATGGGCAATCATGACAAAGGGTTGTGTTCCAACCACTTCATCAATAAAA
>CBKYSX010000571.1:0-3596 GCA_966690745.1 uncultured Ardenticatenales bacterium | reverse complement strand
TGAATAGTGTATCCATGCGCCCGTTTCGGGGGTACAGGAAATAGGGCATTCTCATTTTATCGGAGTGTTTTACTCATTAAAACTTTACCACCATTTAACCTAATGTCAAAAGGTGTTGGTTATTGCGGGTCATAACGCCAATCGTAGATGAAGGCATCTTCCCCGAGACCGGTAAGCGGAAAGCGTTGCGCGGTGCGCGTATCAATACTATGAGGGATTGGAATTCCCCCGCTTCCCGGTGTTGCCATCGCCAAAATATAAGGCGACCCCAATAACCAGGTGGGGGAAGTCGCACTACTGTTTAACAATTCCGATAGTGCCGAATTGCCGTTAAGCGTGGTCAGAAAAATTTCATTTTGGGGTGATCCCGGTTGCCCCGGACGCGGACGTTGAAATTGGTGATATGCCAATTGTTGTCCGTTTGCCGCCCATGTAATATTGCCCCACCCGCAAGTGGTCGTGCTATTCTGAATGCAAATATTCTCTGAAATCGCATTACTTGTGGTGCTGCTACTCTGTTGTAGATACAGTTGCTGGCTTTCTTCCGTCGTTGCCACCCGCGAGAAAATAAAGTGACTGCCTGTCGGGGCGATACTCAATACCTGCTTAAAATCTGAAGAATTGGTCAAGCGGGTTTCGCCGCTTCCATCCGCATTGATACGATAAATGTTGCGGGGCGATTCCAATACTGCCAATGCCCTCGTAAACAATACCCCTGCCCCATTATCCACCCACCCGGAAAAATCATCATCTACTGCATTTTGGGTCAATTGCAGAATCGTGCCGTCTGCTACCGTAACGGTAAACAGTTCATTGTTATTGTTGCGTCTGGCACTGAAGGCAATCGTGTAGCTATCCGGCGACCAGCCGAAATTTTTACCGGTTTCAATCGTAACAATCTCAGATACCCCTGTGGTCGGTGTAAATAGATACAAATCAAAATAAGTGACATTGCCAACCAAACGGGAGATGGTATAGCCCAATCTTGACCCATCGGGCGACCATGCAAAAGTTTGCACATTTTCATCTATAAGTAGGGGTGTCTCGCTATCCAGGCTTGCCCAGTACAAATCCGATGTAAGCGTGGTGGGATTGCGATTGCGAAAGGCAAAACCCGTTCCGGACGGCGACCAGAGCGCAAGGTCATCCCTTCCGGGAATGGGGGCGGCGAGTTGCGAATCACTCCCATCCTCG
The DNA here is from genome assembly GCA_966690745.1 of uncultured Ardenticatenales bacterium. Taxonomy (GTDB): domain Bacteria; phylum Chloroflexota; class Anaerolineae; order Ardenticatenales; family Ardenticatenaceae; genus CBKYSX01. Next base: position 2,402 of record CBKYSX010000571.1, on the reverse strand, counting down.
TTCATCACATAATAATTATCTTCGGTGGAACTTTCGCCCAGACGGTATAAAATCAAAGAACCATCCGGCGCAAATTTGGGGTCGCCCGTAGCGGTGAAATCAAACGTGAGCTGGGTTGAATCCGTGCCATCGGCACGTACCCTATAAACATCTTGATCGCCATCATAATCCGAGGTCAACAATACCAGATAATCTGACAATATGCCCGGCATGGTTTGTAGTGCCAACGGCAAAAAGACGCGGAAGTCACCCCCTTGCGCTTTAGCCGAAAGAGGGATACCCGCGCCTAACCAGAACCATATCAATCCGGTAATCCACGTCAGTACAACCAGACGAAGTACGCGCATAGCGATTCGAAGGGGAATGATAGGAATGGGTACGTGAAGCGGAAAGGAAAAATGTCACTTGTGCTTCACGCAACACTAATCCTTACTTTTAGATGGTAGGTTATATCGGCAAGATTGACAACCCGTTCACGCTTAATTGCTGTGACGCAACAACTTGCATGGGGAGATGATGGGTGTAAAATGAGCATAAACCTGTACTCATCCCCACATACGTTCATATTCCCCTGACCTCTTTGCGGAGATTGGTGATGGAAAGTTCGGACGTGCTTGACTCGACCTTGTTGTTCTCTGCGATGCTCCATCGTGCCGCCCGATGGATGGGAACTGCACACGGCTATATTGCCCTGCTGAGTCCTTTAACTCAAAGGATGGAGATTGTCTACGGCATGGGGATTGGGGAAGCCTATGTGGATGGTGAAATCAGTTTAGGGGAAGGATTGGGCGGAACGGTGTGGGAAACCGGGGAGGTCATCGCGGTTTCCGATTATCGCTCTTGGGAGCGGCGGGCTACTGATGAACGGGTTCGGGATGCCTCGATTGCGAGTGCGGTCATGGGCGTGCCGATTCGATTGCGGAATGATGTTGTCGGAGTGATCGGATTATTTTCCTTAGAAGAAGGACGTGTATTTACACGGGCAGAGATTGATTTTTTTACAAAATTAGGAGAGATTGCCGGAACCATCTTAGAAAATGGCTCTAAAGAAGATTCGGTTGCTGTCACTTCACATATAGAATCCCTGAACCAAGCATTGCCTACCTTAATTCCACCAACAGAGTAAAGGCTCCATCTCCCTAATAATTAGGGCACCATTATGGACAGCGAAACCGAGTTTCTGCTGTTGAAAACTCGGTTTCTTTCTTGCTTCCATTACTGCACTTATGACGAAATGGAGCAGTAAGCCTGTTTCCAATAAAAAGGGAAGCGTATTCGTTCAATACGCTTCCCTTTTTATTGGGTTTTGCAGGTGTTATGCCTGTATCGGTTGTTATCGAAGCGGGGAGCGAAGTTTATGGTTCGCTCCCCGCCCGGATTTATTTACGGCGAAGGATGAGAGCCGCGCCCGCAAGGAGCAACAGCCCTGCCGCGGCGAGGTCAGCGGGATTGATACCCGAAACCGGAGCGGAGAAGGTGCTGAGGTCAATCGCAGTAGGCGGACCAACATTCAACGTGACAGGCACGGTGACGAGTTCCTCATCGGGGTCGTTGGATTCGATACACAGGGTTCCGGTGTAGGTGCCCTGTGCCAAGGTCGCACTGTTGAAGGTCAGGGTGACAGGGGTACTGCCGCCACCGTCCGTACTGCCATTGGTCGGGCTGACCGTCAACCACGCAATATCCGTCGGCGCGGAACAGGCTCCGCCCGCCGTAGCGGTGATCGCCACATCATCCACGAAGAAGTTGGTGACGGCGGACCCCGCATCGGTGGTGCTGAAGAAGACCAGTTCGTGCGCCCCGCCATCGGCATAGGCAGACACATCTACCGTGACTTCAGCATAGGTCCCATAGCCGGGGGTGGTTTCTTCAGCACGGAACACTTCCGTGCCATCCATGCGAACCGACAAGAAGCCGTTGGTTCCGGTTGCCGTCGCCGGGATTTCCAGCCAGAAGGACAATTCCGCCGAGCCGGAAGGAATGGTCACGGTCTGGGTGAGGATACCGGTTTCGGCGGCAGTCGTCCCGCCAAACCATGCCCACCACAAGCCGGTGCGCGGTCCGGTGCCGCCGCCTGTACCACAGACGGCATCACAGAGCGGGGTTCCAAAGTTACTGCTGAACTCTTCCCATTCGGGGTTGGGCGTTCCGGCTTCAAACGAGCCATCGCCCACAATCGGTCCGGCTTCGACTTTACTGGTCGTTGCCCCACCCGCTGCGGCTAAGCGTTCAACAGGGGCGTTCGCATCGCGGGGTTGAGTCGGGTTCGGGTTATTCCACGGACGGGTATCATCCTCGGCAATCGTCCAGTTCAACGCGCCTGTGCCAACGTTTTGGATATTCATCACGGCGTTGGTGGTTTGCGGCGGGGAGGAATGGGTTTCCTCGAAGGCAGAGGGCGT
>CBKYSX010000570.1:0-3603 GCA_966690745.1 uncultured Ardenticatenales bacterium | reverse complement strand
TAATGTCCGATGGGTCCGTTGGGGTGGGGGCAGGAGGAAGCGGCGAGGTAGCAGGATAACCGCCCGCTTCACAGATGGTGGTCATCGCGGCGGCGGTATCTGTTCCCTGCGGTACTTCTTCCACGTATGCCGATTCAATGGCTAAGGGTTGGAAAGGCGGTGTGCCTTGTACCCCCGGATTGGAGAGGTGCAACAGGTAACAGCCTATAAAAATTTGGTTGTCGTCGCTGGTAGTACGTACTTCCATCGTGGTTGGCACAGTATAGTAGAAATTCCCCGCTCCGGCATCCCCGCCGATGTCGCCAATCAGCAATTTGACGGCTTCGGTTTCGGCATACCCCGCCGCGAAATCTTCAAAAGCGGGAAAACTTTCGGCGGGTACGGGGTTCCAATAGGAATAGGCACGCAGATATTCTTTGCGATTCAACGCATTAACGAAGGATTCCAGCAACGATTGGGCGTTGGTTCGATCATCGTAATAATCGGTATCCATTCCGGCGGGTTGCGTTGCTTCCGGGATAGGCGTTGTCGCGCCTTCCGTAGTGGTTATTTCGGCTGTCGGTTCGATGGGCGTTGTTGCCTCAAGGGTTAGCGCAACTTCGGTGGTTGCGGTCGGCTGGATGGGAAGGCTTTCAACGGTGTTGGTCGCCTGCGTGGTGGGTCCTTCTATTGGGGGCAACGGTTGCGGGGTGGAGGAGGTCATCGTGCCACACCCGGCTAAAAACAGCATGAGCACCAGCAGGGGCACGGTAAAGGGTATCGTCAAACGGCTCATCGGGTTGCTCCTGCTCATGGGTAGCGGTGTTGAAGGTGTCCTATCCATGAACGTGAATCCTTTTTATCTTTATGACTATCGTTTCCGGCTGTGGCGGGATTGCGCCACAGCCTTTTATTCTACCGCTTCCATGGTTGTAATACGAGGGTAATTTGTTTTATGAAAGTTCCGCCATATTGCGTATATATCGGTTGAACGGCGGGCGGGTCAAGGGGTTCGATAGGGAAACCCCATGTTCCACAGCGAGGACGCTGTGGACTCCCGGCACGGTCTCATGGTCTCCCACCTTTTGTCAGGGTGACCATGAGAAACGGCGTTCAAAAGGCGGCATGGCACTGACGGCTTGAATGGTTTGCAGGCGATCCCCCGCGAAAGAGTCCCACCACGCATTGTCATCACCCCGTTCCGCAATCAACCAGGGACAGTAGGCAAAGAGGTAATCAGGCAGGGGGTCGCCATTGGATACGGTTCCTGTGCGGAACCAGTCGAAGAGTTCAACATGGTAGCGGGCGTGGGTGGCATCATCCATCTGGGGGAAGCGGGGTTCATCCAAACTATTAATCCGCCAGCCCCCTTCGCCGACAATCAGGGGCGGGATGAACCCAAGGCGGCGTTGCAGATGGTCGGCAAAATACCGCCAGCCTAATACGCCCCGCCCGTCCTCCGTCCAATTCGGGGGAATGTTGTCCCCGTAGGAATGGGGAATAAAGAAGAAACGTTCAAAAATTTTGGTTCCGTCGCGCTTTTCCACTTCATCAAAAGCGCGGTCTAACCATGTGTGGCTCACGAATTGCCAGCCGACATAGCCCCCGGCGTTATAGACATCTCGCGAGGCTTGCATCAGGTGGTCGTAAAAGAGGTCTTCGTCGGCGGGACCTTCCCAGCCATCTACCCATTCTTGACCCAGACTTGGTTCGTTGTAAATCTGGAAATAAGGGGGCAGTCCATAGGATTGCACCAATTCGATGTCCCGTTGCCAGTCAAAGTATTGTTCATGGGGACGCAACATTTTCCGCCAGATAGGAATAATACCCGCTTCGGCAAAACGGGGAGCCGCCATTTTAATACTGTTTTCGTCGGCATAGACCACCAAGACCCATTTTGCCCCCAATTGTTGCAGACGCGGCAGGTTGATATTGAGGTCGGCTTCGGTGAAGTATTGGTTGCGGAGCCAGTGCATACAGCGTCCGTTGTCCCCCGCCGGACGTTCCCACGATTCCAGAGTTATGGCGGGTAAATCATCACGCAGATTCATGGTGGGCGGTTGGGTCGGGGCTTCAGTAGGTTCGGGCGTGTTGGTTGCCCTAATCGGACCAGGGGTCGCCGATAGTGCAGTGGTAGGGCTGGCTGGAATAGTGGCACTGGCGACAACGCCCCCCACAATCGGCAAGCTTATGGTACTGCCTTCCGTTGTGGCGGTGGGGAACAGGTCGGCGGGGGTAGGCGTATCGGGCGATTCCGGCATGGGCGGAAGGGTCGGTAATACTGTTGGCGTTGTTTCTCCCTGTGCTATAGGGGTGGCAATGCCTTCATCGGGCGCAGTTTCGGTTGCGGTGGCGTCCGGGTTAGGGAGTTGGGGTGAAGGTGTAGCGGTACACCCTGCTATCGTCAGCAGGATGAGCCATCCGATTGTGAAAATACGTAGCGTCAAAACATTTTCCTTTCACGGCAACTCTTTTTTAGAGAGAGATCCCGTGGGGTTTTCTATACCTTTGATTGAGGAAAGTTACCAGTGGTAGTTGCGAGTTCTACTATTTATGTCCATCATTCCCAAAGAACGGAAGTTACGGACGAAATCTACAGAATCTACAAAATCTACCGTATCTGCCACCCCTGATGGATTCGATTTTGTTCTTAACATGGTAGTCATGCTTGTCCCTCGCCTCCAAATTTCCCCGCCCTGAAGGAAGTTCAGAAAATAAGCGCATAAGGGTGTAACTGTAGGGGCAACGGCTGGCGACCACAAGGGTACGCCCCTACAGCAATTTAATTCTTATCTCCATAAGGGACGGGGCTATAGACATGTGCTTGCGAGATGGGTTTCATTTTGCATTTCCCGTTTCCCCTTACTTCTTTTTCCTTACCCTTTACCTGCCCTGCGGTTCTCTCTATCTCTACCTCTATCTTCACCGCTCGGATTTTGCAGAATGTTAGAGTTCCATAACAATCTACGGAACAGCGTTCGTCCAAGCGACTAGAACGAATCCGTCGTCCGCTTCGCCATTCTGCAACCATCGTGGACGACCCAGACCAACTGTCCGTAGCAAAGGGTGTCGTCACGGGCATGGTTGACCCGTTGCCGACACAAACTCCAATGGAGGAGGCAACCCCGTGAAACAGTACCAACCGAGTCATCTGCGTAATGTCGCTCTTGTATCCCACAGCAGTGCCGGGAAAACGTCCATCGCCGAGGCATTGCTGTATTTGACAGGTGTCACGAATCGGCGCGGGCGTGTCGAAGATCGCAACACGGTAAGCGATTTCGACCCGGAAGAACAGCGACGCGGCATTTCGATCAATGTCTCTGTGGTGCCAATCGAATGGCGCGACCACAAAATTAATCTACTCGATGCGCCCGGCTACCTTGATTTTGCGGGGGATGCCAAGAGCGCGCTCCACGTCGCCGATGCCGCCGTCATCGTTGCCGACGCGGTGGCGGGCGCAGAAGTCGGCACCGAATTGATGTGGGAATTTTGTGACGAACGCGCCCTGCCTCGCCTCCTCCTCCTCAACAAAATGGATCGGGATACCGCCCGATTTGAACGCTCCCTTACCAGTCTTAGAAACGTTTTTGGTTCCAAAGTCGTTCCCATTCATCTCCCCATCGG
>CBKYSX010000569.1:0-3604 GCA_966690745.1 uncultured Ardenticatenales bacterium | reverse complement strand
GCAGGGGATGATGGCAACTTTCCATGAGATAAAGCCCCACCGTATCATCCGGGCTGAGGGAGGTAAGGTCCATCAGCATTTGTTCGGCATCGGCGGCGGCAATTTGCGCGGCGCGGGTAGGGCGGCGTTCATCTTCTTCGCCGCCTTCCGCCTCTAGCGAGGCGAGGATGTCCGCCAGGTACGCCTGGTCTTGGGAAGAGCCAGCGTCGTGCATGGGAAAGTAGCCACGGTCGGGCGCGTGGTTGGGCGTTTTGCCAACCGGCGGCTTGCTGGTGGTCATAAGGGGGACACTCCTGTGGATTGGACCATTAAATGCTGGTTCGGGTACCCTTTGCGGGGCAAATGGCACCGGAACGTGAAGACGGGGGTTGTGTAGGGTAGCGTTCGAGCCACTACATATAGGGGTCGGGCGACCCCTCTACACGATAGAATCGCCATTATATCCAGAATGAAGCGAAGGTCAAATAACTCTAATCTTCGCCTAATCTGCTCATTTTTTGCTCCCTATTAAACAAACACCCCTTTTTTTATAACATATGCGGTTGGTAAAAAACAGGATCGGGTAATGGGTCTGCCTCCACTCTATACTACCCTTGCGACAGGGAATGATACATTCCGGCGTATGTGCTCAACAATGAATCTCTCATTATCGAACCTGATTCCATTTTTAACAGTGTGCGTGAACCAAGATGGTTTATCAATAGGAGAATTCAACCTGATACCTTCTAGGCTTTGGAATTGTCCCCAAGCAGTGCTATAGTGACTTGTTGGTGCTTCATTGTTTAACAGGTATCGGACGATAAAAATTCGTTCATGCTTACTATACCGTGCAATGTATTCTGCCGTTTTGTACAATACGCAACACGATATGCACGATAGAACTTGGTGTAGTATAACCCCATGACTTTCCATTCGTTGCTCACCCCCGCCCTTATTTATGGCGGAGGGAGTATCTTGCTGTATCTACTACGCCCATTTTTGGGTGAAAGAACGCGTCGCCTGGTCGGATTACTGGTCACAGTGGCGGCATTCCTGGCGGTAGTGTGGTTGTTGCCGCAGGGTGATTTTTTGCCCGAACGGTGGACACTTTCCAATTGGGGCGACCCGGAAGGGGTCGGGCGCGGACTTGAATTTCGGTTGGATACACTTAGTGCCACTTATCTACTGTTAACCGCAGTGGTAGCGATGGCAGTGTTTGGCGGCTCGTTGGATGCCGCCGACGACCCTGATACCCCCGATTACCAACCGGGGTTGTTGGGCTTGCTGGCAGGGCTATCAATAATGGTTCTTGCCGACAATATGCGAACATGGCTAATGGCGGGGTTGGTATTGGACATCGGCTTGCTGTTCAGTGTTGGTATCGCGGGACGGGCAAGGTGGTTTTTGGTGTTGGTACTCCATTCATTGGTAACGCAGGGCGCGTTGATTTTCGCCACTCTATCGCTTGCCGGAACGACTAATGCCACTGCGTTAGATCCCTCCAACCAACCCGCAATCTATTGGACATTGGTTGCGGCGGTAGCGCGGTTGGCTCCCCTCCCCTTCTGTTTATATCCCATTGCCTTTGAGAAAATTCCGCAACGGATTCTGGGAATTTTGCCGCTTGCTACGCTGGGCGCAGGGTCGTTATTACTGGCGCGGGTGATTCAAGCGGCGGAATTTGGTCCAAATTCCGATTACGCTAATCTCGGCACGCTTGCCGCATTGGGCGTTGGTCTTGGCGGCTGGGTGGCATGGCGGCGCGAAGAGCCGTCCGTGCGCCTAATGCTTCTGACTGCAACGCAGGGGGCGTGGGTATTGTGGGCATTTGCGTGGGGGGCAACTGATGTTGCCATCCGCACTGCGATTTTTGGGGTTCTGGCATTAAGTGCTCTGGCAATTCATGGCGGAAGAGTAGATTTCCGCCATGGGGTTCAATTACCGGTGATGTTAGCGATTGGTACGCTTGCCGCCCTGCCCGGTTCCGCCCTGTGGAACACTATTACCACGCTGAGCGGGGAAGCATGGTGGCGCGATCTCAGTCAAAGCCCCGGTGCAGGATTATCTCTCGCCTATCTGGTACGTCCGGCGGCATGGCTCACCGTTAGTGCCGCGATTGGATTAATGGGAACGATTGCCAGTTTGCTCCATTGGTGGGTGAATGAGCATGAAGACGACTATCAACCCTCGCGGTGGGTGGGCGTAACCGTTTTGGCTTTTCTCAGTATTCCCTTTGTCGGGGAGTTGTTCGGGTTACAGGTCAATCCCCTGCCCGGTGCGCCTTTAGAAACCACCGTTCCGCTTCCCGCGCAATGGGTCTTGCCCGTGATTGGCTGGACGGGGGGCTTATGGTTGTGGCGGGTACGCCGCTCGATTCATTCCCTGCGCCCCTTTTTGGACAACACCGCTTCCTTTTTCTCGTTCGCGTGGCTCTACCGCATCGTGGGGCGGGTGGGGTGGCTTCTTTTTAGCGGGGTGCGCGGCGTAATTTTATTGATTGAAGGGGAAAATTACGGCTGGCTTCTCCTTTTCCTCTTTGTCACGCTTTTGGTGTTGGTGCGCCCTTAATTCCTGCCCCAAAAGAGCCTCCGGATGGATTCACTACTCGCCTTTTTCTTCTCCCTCTCCTCTTTGCAACTTGCGCTGGGTATTGCCATGAGTGCGGGAATCGTCGCCATCGTCATTAACTGGCGGTTGGCGGCATTTAGCCTTTTTCTGCAATACCTGTTGATGGGGTTGTTGCTCAATACCGCATTGCCAGGGAATTTGGGGTTAATACACATTCTTGTGGGTGCATTTGCCGCCGCCATCCTATATTGGACGGGGCGGCGTGTTGAAGACGCGCTTAATCTGATTCCTGACGGGCAAAATTGGTTCGTCCGCAACCGCGAAATCTACCCGATGGGTCTGCCCTTCCGCTTTCTGGCGTTGGTGCTGGCAGTGCTGGCATTGCTTCAAGTTCCGGCGGGGTTTGTGGCGGCATATCCCGAATTTCCACAAGAATTTGTGGTTCCCGCCTTCTATTGTCTGGCAATGGGACTGCTTACGATTATCTTAACCCGCGACCCGATTAAAACCGGCATGGGGTTGTTGACCTTCCTCAACGGCTTTATCTTGCTTTATATGCTGGTGGAAGTCGGGCTGGTGATCTTCGGGCTGATGGGGGTAGCCGCCATTTTGCTTAGTTTGGTAGCGGGCTATCTGGCAATGGCGCGGCACATGCCAATGATTGAAGCCTATCAAGAGAGCCTGAAAGTGACGGACCCGGCAAGCCCGGAAGCATTGGCAGAAGCCGTCGCCGCCTTGGATAAACCCGAACTTCCGCCAACGGCACTCCCCGCCCCCAAAGAAGAAAAAGTCAAAGAGGGACAGCCATGATAACCCCTGAATTAATGATGGCGTTGGTTCCCGTCTGGCTACCCATTTTGATTTCGCCGTTGGTCTATCTGCTACGCCGGACGGGGATTGTCGTATCGCTCCTGTCGGCGGCGACGATGGGTGGGGTGGCATGGTGGCTCTTTACGCGCCCGTTGGTGGATGGGCTTTCAATTTTAGGGCGGGGATTGTCGTTAAGTGGTTTGGAACAAGGGTTGCTGATAGCGCTGGCAATTTGGCTGGTAGTGGC
>CBKYSX010000568.1:0-3605 GCA_966690745.1 uncultured Ardenticatenales bacterium | reverse complement strand
GACGGTTCACCGGTGGGGGTTGCGGTAGGTGTGTTGGTGGGCGGTGCGCTTGTGGCGGTTGCCGTCGGCGTATTGGTGGGTGGTATGCTTGTTGCGGTAGGTGTATTGGTAGGCGTGGCGGTGGCCGTCGGTGTATTAGTGGCAGTGGGGGTTGCCGTAATCGGCGATTGCTCTACCGTAAAGGTCAGGTCATATAATTGAGAATCACTGGTGGTCGAATCGGTAAAGACCCGAATGTATTTGCTTCCCGCCCCGCCGAGATAGATATTATTGAGGACCTCATTGACCCCCGCCGGGCTGGTCGTGCCACTTGCCAGTACGGTTACACCATCACTATCCAAAATTTGGAAATCCAGATTGTGAATGATGAGGCTGTTGGTGTCGGGTCCGGGCAAACAGGCTCCTGTGTTTGGGTCCTGGTCCCCATCCTCATAGGTCAAGCCAATCGGGGCTACAGTGACATCTACCTGCCGATCTGCACCTACCGTAAACTCAATCCAATCCTCATCGCCATCGTCATCCAGCGAAATCGGTTCATAGGTGACGGTTTGCCCGTTGTTGACCGTTCCGGCATCGGTGGCTCCCGCTACGTTGTCGTTGGGGTTATCAGGCAATTCCAAAAAGTCACCATACCCCCGTTGTCCGCCCCGTATATCATCGTGGCGCAGGGTGTTGAAGCCGGTATTAATGAAGGGTTCCATTAATTTGGTGGCATTAATCGGGCAAACATGCGCCAAACCAACCCCGTGCCCATGTTCGTGGGCAATGACATAATGGAAGCCGGTCTCTAACGTTCCGTTGGGGCTATCGTAGAAGCTGTCGGTTGAATCAATCTTCATGTCCCCGTTACTGGGATAGAAGTTATAGGCAAGAATGCCGCTATTGCCGTCAATGGCACAGCCGGAAATGCGAATATCGCCGCGTGTACCCAACACGCCGCGGCTGGAGGGCCACGCCGCGCCATCATCATTGGGTTCAAAGACATACTCGTTGCCGGTCAGGGCTTCCCATTCCTCAAAAACTTCTTGAATTTCCGTTTGCCAGTTGCCCGCGCCATAGCGGGCGTTCATCACGGCAATCAAGTTGCTGTTACAGGTAGGTTCGCCCGCACTGCCCGGAATCGCCGTTCCATCCGGGACAATGCTCCATGTTAACACCAGCGAATCCCCCTGATTGGTGCCCCCGATATTGCTGGCAGTGATTGCCACGTTCCAATGGCTTTGGAAATTGTGGCGATCCCCCTGCGGGTGAATCATCTGCTCGATACGGGCAACATAGTCCAAATCGGTGCCCGGCGCATACAAAGCATGGAGGTGATTACCCATATCTACGGCGGCAAAATCAGTTAAGGTGTTATCGGCTCCGACTTGTAACGCACTTGTCGTGGGCGCAAGTTCTGAGGGGCGGATTGCCCACGCATACGCGATCAGGAAGGTCAAGGTTGTGATGGCAAGCAACGCCATACCCATACGACGCATAGCAAATCCTTTCATGGTGGCACAACGGGGAGCATTGTACCCCTATCCAAAAACATCCCTACGGTTCCGCGGACGACTCCCTTATTATAAAAACAAACCCCCTTTATCGTTGTAACGTGTAATACATCCTGCTTGAAATGACGGATACCCACGATTGAGCAAGATGTTTCTATAATAGGGTCGCCGGTTGAACCATCATGCACCCGTCACTATACAAAGGAATCGTAATGCGTTTTATGCCAAGGGTTGTTGCCACGCTGGTTGTGCTGTCTGTTCTTATAGTTTATGGATGGGGACACATTGCCCCGCAGTGGTCGCCGGTGAAAGCCTCGGCTGATGCGGTACGCACTCATACGATACCCCGCGATATAAGCCAACACTGGCATCCCGTTTATGCCCCCGGCACTGACCCGGCGTATATTGCCCGCATGGAGCAAAGGATTCACCCGGAGGGGGAAAATTATAACTTTATTGCGCGGTGGAATTTTGCGGTTACAGCCTATAGTGTCGGCAACAATTTGCAGGGGGATTCGCTTATTCTCACATGGAGCCTCGTGCCGGATGGAACGCTGATTCCCGGTAGCGGGGGAGAGCCGGAGTGTGCCAGTGACCTTTTTACTGTGATGGATGCCCGTTACGGAGCGGGCAACTGGCAAGCCGAAATCGCCGAGGTCTTTGAAGAATGGGGCGAGGTGACGGGGAATGTTTATATCTATGAGCCGAACGACGATGGTGCGGCGTGGCCCGCCAGTCGCGGATTACTCGGAACGCGGGGCGATATTCGCATTTCCGGCTGTCCTATTGATGGTGATTACAACACACTTGCCTACAACTTCTTTCCCAACACCGGGGATATGAAGATTGATAGCACGGATGCCTATTATGATAGCGCGGCAGGGGCATTGCATTTGGGCTTTCATTACGTGGTGGCGCATGAAATCGGGCATGGCGTGGGGTTGGGGCACGTTTGCCCGGTGGATGGCTCCAAACTGATGGAACCCTCCGTCAATACCAACTTTACCTCGGCGCGGCATGATGATATACGGGGTGGACAACGGGTCTATGGGGATACATTGGAATTGCCCACCAATCCGAACGATGATGCCGAACGCGCCACCGATGCCGGAACCCTGACGCAGGGGGAAAGTGTCAGCTATTTACCGTTGTCGCTGGATGATGAAACCGATGAAGATTGGATTCAATTTGAAGTCGGGGCAGGTTCACAACTGGATATAGTTGTCGCGCCGATGGGCTTTACCTATCAGGATGGCGATATAGATAGTACGGGCTGTGTGGGTCCGATGATTAACAGTCTGGCGATCCATAATCTTGATTTTGAAATACGGGATAGCGATGGGATTACGGTGTTGGCAAGCGGTAATACCAGTCCGGCAGGCATCAATGAGCGTTTGCAAAATGTGCTTCTGGGAATGGCGGGAACCAAATATATTCGCGTGTATACCCATTCCGCGACCAGCGATTCCCAATTGTATGAACTCACTTTCAATGTAGAGCAAGCCCCGATAACCCCAACCCCGACCGTCAGCCACACACCAACACCCACCGCTACCGCGATTCCTACGGCGACCGCTACCATTGCGCCGCCGACCCCGACCGTAACGTCAACGCCAACAACGGTTTCTCCAACCAATACCCCTACACCTACGCCATCTCCGACGATTACTCCGACGGGTAGAGTACTCTATCTGCCTTTGATTCATGGTGCGCCGGAGTAACGTTATGTTACACCCATTGGTAGCTTGCGTGTGCGATTGAAGGAATGTGCGAATAGGGGGGGCACACCTGTTACAATGAAAGGTGTGCCCCGCCCGTTCTCTCGTTTTTGTCTTCACCCCAACACAACATTTAGTTGTTGATAGCGGTGCCATAGGGGAATATTTTGGACTTTTAATGCTGGTGCATCGGGGGCAAGGCGTAGGTTGGGGTTGCGTTCCAACAGGTTTTTCAATGCGATTTTGGTTTCCATTCTTGCCAGAGGCGCGCCTAAACAGTAATGAATGCCTTGCCCGAAGCCCAAATGACGATTGGGGGAGCGGGCAATATCAAATTGGTCGGGGTTTGCAAAGACGGATGGGTCATGGTTCGCCGCGCCTAACATAGGCAAAA
>CBKYSX010000567.1:0-3606 GCA_966690745.1 uncultured Ardenticatenales bacterium | reverse complement strand
CCCTCAACGGGTTGGATTCGTTGCTTTCGATTGTGCAAATGCCCGCCGGGGTTCCTGTTGGCACAATGGCAATCGGCAAAGCAGGCGCGGTAAATGCCGCCATGTATGCGGTTTCCATCCTCGCCGTTACCCGTCCCGACCTCCGTACCGCACTTCGCACCTACCGCGACACGCTGGCAGAAGAGGTGCGGGGGATTGAATTAGAGATCGAATAATATGATTTTACCTCCCGCCACCATCGGCATATTGGGCAGTGGACAATTGGGACGGATGCTTGCGCTGGAAGCGCGGCGCATGGGCTACGGGGTACATGTTTATTCCCCTGAAAAAGATAGCCCTACCGGGCAACTTGCCGATGTCGAAATTGCCGCGCCGTATGAGGATTTAGAAGCAGTGCGCCGCTTCGCCCGCAATGTGCAAGTGGTTACATTTGAATTTGAAAATGTACCCTCGGCTACGGCAGAGGCGATTGCGGAACTGACCCTAGTACGTCCGCATGGAAACGTCCTACACACCGCCCAAAATCGCGCCCGCGAGAAAACCTTTCTTGCCTCTATCGGCGTTCCCACTGCCCCGTTTGTAACCGTCAATAGCCTTGAAGAACTTCATACCGCGCTGGCACAAATAGGTACGCCCTCTGTGCTGAAAACCGCCGCCTTTGGCTATGATGGCAAAGGGCAGGCAAAAATTTTCGCCCCGGATGAAGCCGAAGCGGCGTGGCAGAGCATCGGGCACCAACCCGCCGTGCTGGAAGGGTTTGTAGATTTTGAATTGGAGCTGTCGGTGGTTGCCGCCTCTGGCGCAAACGGGCAACGGGTGGCATTTCCCGTTTTTGAAAATCATCACGCCAACCACATTCTGGACCTGACGGTTTGCCCCGCCCGCATTCCCGTTGCCATAGCAGAAGAGGCGCACCGGCTCGCTTTTGCTATTATGGAATCGCTTGATGCGGTGGGTGTGATGGGGATTGAAATGTTTTTGAGCCGTGACGGAACGCTGTTGGTCAATGAACTTGCCCCCCGTACCCACAATTCGGGTCATCTCACCTTTGGCGGCTGTACGGTAAGCCAATTTGAATTACAACTCCGCGCCATTTGCGGCTTGCCATTGGTGGAACCCCGTTTGTATACAGGCGGAGTTGCTATGGCGAACCTGTTGGGGGATGTGTGGCAGAAGGGCACACCGGCATGGGATCGTGCGTTGGCGTTGCCGGGGGTTGCCCTCCATTTATATGGTAAAAGCGAGGCACGTCCGGGGCGCAAAATGGGGCACCTCACTGCCCTTGCCAATACCCCGACGGATGCCGCTACCCTTGTGATGGAAGCGCGGGATCTACTGTAAACTGCTCCAGAGCAATGATGTTGTCGGGAAATTTACACACGGCACTAAAGTGACCGTGCTATAGACCCGTTGTTTGCAGAATCTCCCATTTTTGGACGGAATTTTACATACAAATGGGTCTATAGCCCCGCCTCTTTAGAGTTAAGGATTACCCACAAATCAAACGGGTTTATTACGGGTACAAATGGAGGTAGGGGCGGGTGGTCGGAATGTTGGATATATCCTTATAGAGCCGCACACCCGCCCGCCGTTGCCACCACCCCACGCCCCATTTTGGTACAAGGGCGGGTCTTTAACAATAGGCGCATCGCGCTTCATTCCGACCACCCGCCCCTACCACACAACGTTTGGGATTAAGTTGTATAAAAATTGATTAAATGCGGGTAATCGTTAGCTTTTTGAACAGGGGACGATAAGATTTTTATCTCCTTCATATCCACCCAATAGTGCAATTACAACCATTTTTTATGTTGGAGATAACGATATAAGCCGAGCGGAAGCACCACCATTGCCATTAGTGCAATGCCTAATAGGATGGGGCTTTCAAAAGGAATCGAACCAAAGTTCATCCCGAAGAAGCCCGTCAGCACGGCAAGGGGTAAAAAGAGTAGATTAAGGATGGTCAGGCGGCGCATGATTTCGTTGATTTCATGGCTCTGCGCCGAGCGTAAACCATCCATGACGGTGGTGGTCATTTCACGATAACTATCTACGCTTTCCACAATTCGCAGGGAGTGGTCATACAAATCATGGAGATAGGTATCCGAGGTTGTTGGCAAAAAGCTACATTCCCCCCGCAAAAGCATATTGACCATATCCCGTTGGGGTGCCGCGACTTTTCGCAAGCGCAATAAGCCCTGTTTTAATTGCACCACATCCCGTAATACGATACGGTCATATTTTTCCAGAACCCGCGTTTCCAAATCATCCAACTTTTCCGCGACCCAATCCAGCACCGGGAAATAGGTATCCAGCGCACTGTCCATAATGTTGTAAAGCAACGTTGTTGTATCCCCACCGAATGCCGAGTTGTTGCTTTGCCAGCGTTGAAAGGCTTGTTCCAAGCCGGGAATAGGATGGTCTTGCACAGTAACAATATAATTGGAGCCAACAAACATTTCGACTTCTTGTAAGGTCAATTCCTCCGCTTCATCCACTTTTATCCCGTAAAAGACCAGAAAAGCGTGGTCGCGGAAGACATCCATTTTAGGGCGCAAATGGGTGTCCAGCACATCGTCCATTGCCAAGGGGTGAAAATCAAAATAGCGTGCCAACCAGAGATAATCCGCATCATCGGTATGGCGCACATCAATCCATGTCAACGTGTCGGGTTTGGCTATCCAACTATTGATTTCACTATTGGGCACGTCTACAACGGCTTCACCCGCAGGGCGGGCGGCAATACGGAGCATAGGACTCTCGCAGGATGTTTGTGATAGAAGGAACGTTCGGAACTCTTTGCGCTGTATGTTATAATCTGCCATCCAGTCCGCAAATTTAAGGGGTAGAGGAATCATCTTTCTACAATAACAAATAGTAGTACGAGACGACAACCCACCCCCTACCCTCTCTCAAAAGAGGGAACCCCGAACCCGGATGTTTATGGCAAATGACCATGTGGTTGAAGAAATTAAACAACGCCTGCCGCTCGAAGAATATATCGGGCGGATGGTGGATTTGAAACGGGCAGGACGCACGTATAAAGCCTGTTGCCCCTTCCACGCGGAAAAAACGCCTTCTTTCGTGGTGTTTCCCCATACCCAGACATGGCATTGTTTTGGCTCCTGCGGGGATGGCGGGGATATTTTTTCATTTGTCCAAAAACGGGAGGGACTAGGGTTTGCCGAGGCGTTACAATTGCTGGCGCGGCAGGCAGGGGTAGAACTGGAAGCCGAAAGCCCCGAGCAACATAGCCAACGCACCGAACGGGACAAATATCTGGCAATCTGCGCCGCCGCCGCCGACCTCTTCCAGGAATGGTTGCGGGAACGCCCCGATGCCCAATTGTGTCGTGATTATATTGCTAAACGGGGCTTATCGGCGGAAACGGTCAGCAAATTCGGGTTGGGCTATGCGCCCGACCAATGGGATACCCTCCTTAAAGCGTTGACTGAACGGGGCTATGATACCGCCGACCTTGCTTTGCTGGGGTTGGTACGCCAACGGGAAAACGGCAATACCTATGATTATTTCCGCCACCGATTGATTTTCCCGATTCGAGATGTGCGCGGACGGGTGATTGGCTTTGGCGCACGCGCCCTGAGC
>CBKYSX010000566.1:0-3610 GCA_966690745.1 uncultured Ardenticatenales bacterium | reverse complement strand
AGCGTCATACCGGATGGTAAATACAAACCCTGTCGGGCGATTCGTTCCGCGACAGGGTATGATTCCCCTTCAAACAAGCCCATCTTCTGAAAAACGGGTTGTTCGTGCATTCCTAAGAAGAAAGGTCGAGTCTGAACCCCGTACTTAAACAATTCATCCGCAAAAGAGTCGGCATTTAGCCCCGTACTTTCGTCCACTACTAAGCCATACATCCAATAAACATGTCGCGCCCACGATTCTTCGACGGGCAGTTGTAATCCTTTAATTCCTTGCAAACGTTCTGTGTATGTGTGCCCCATCCACCGTTTTTGCTCTAAGAACCCATCAATCTGTGCGATTTGTGCCACGCCAATCGCCGCTTGCAAATTGGTCAAGCGATAATTGTTACCCAGTTCCGTATGATAAAAGCGGCGTTCAGGGCGAAAACAAAGATTGCGGTAATCGCGCAAGTGCTTGGCATAATCGGGATTATCGGTCAACACCATCCCGCCTTCCCCGGTGGTAATAATTTTATTGGCATAAAAACTAAACGTCACCAAATCACCAAAACTACCGCATCGTTGCCATTCCCCTGTACCACTTCTATGTCCACGACGGTACTCCGCCCCATGTACCTCGGCGGCATCTTCAATCACCGCTAAGCCATGTGTTTCAGCCAATGCCAGAAGGGAATCCATATCTACGGGATGTCCGTAAATATGAACGGGCATGATGGCACGGGTGCGAGGGGTAATTTTTGCTTCAATTTGACTTACATCCATACACCATGTACGCGGGTCTGAATCTACCAACACAGGAACGCCACCAAATCGTGTCACCGCCTGAGCGCACGAGATAATGGTGAAGGTTGGCATTATCACTTCATCCCCCGGTTGCAAATCAAGACAGGCTACCGCCGCTTCTAACGCTACCGTGCCATTGCTAACTGCTACCCCATACTTTTTGCCGCAATACGCCGCCCATTGCTCCTCAAACGCCTCAATAAATCGCCCTGCGGATGAAATCCAACCTGTCTGCAAGGCTTCCATGACATTGGCAATTTCCTGTTCGCCCACATACGGCTCATTTACGGGAATCATTGTTTATTCCAATAGAAAGAGGGAATAACGAAGTGGCAAACTTCCTCCCTCTTTTTGTCTTTGCTCTAAGAGTTAAAACAACTCTTTTTCCTGCAACCCTGTATACGGTCCCTGTTTCACTTCTAAAAAGACCGT
Source organism: uncultured Ardenticatenales bacterium (assembly GCA_966690745.1). Taxonomy (GTDB): domain Bacteria; phylum Chloroflexota; class Anaerolineae; order Ardenticatenales; family Ardenticatenaceae; genus CBKYSX01. The sequence goes on along the minus strand of CBKYSX010000566.1, from coordinate 2,396 downwards.
ATCTTCCAGCATACGGAAGCCATGCCCGCCACCAACCATGAGCATTACATCGCCCACACGTAGTTCACGAGTCACGACCAGTTCGCGGTTGTCGTCGTATACGTCCATCAAGCATCGCCCTTTGCGAAGCACCAAAACCTCTGCGGTACCAATCAAATGGCGTTCCAATGGCAAATGGACATGCCGTTTAATCTCGCCCTTTTCGGGATAAACCACGAACCCCACCTGTTGCTTAAATTCAGAGGGAGTCATAAACCAGGTTTGTTCCGGTTGTACCGAAGCGCGAACAATTAAGGCAAGCGGTTGCCCTTGTTGATCCCTTATCCATTCAATTGGTTCACCCGTATCTACATTTGTTTCAGTCGTCATTACCCTACCTTATGTGTTACTGTAGCGGCGAACGGTAAATCCTATACCCTTAAAACAACCGCCAAGACATAACAGCACCCTACCCCTTCCAGAGGTAGATTTGCCATTTACGAACTGTGTTTTTTGCTCTATTGGCGCACAAAAATCACTGCCATCTCATCCCGGTATGCTTCGCGCCATTCCCCACTTTCCGTTAGTACCGTCACTAAAGGGGCATAGGTTTCAATCAGAATGACTTCCACCTCTTCAGAGATCAAGGCTTCGCGCCAGTTACGCCCCACATCAACCGTGTGTAGATAACGGCGCAGAAAGTCATCCCCATAGACATCGGCACGTCCGTCTACGTACACAGGGATTGTATGCCAGATAAGATAACCGCCCCAATTATAGCTATTGTATATTGGTTGCTCTGCCAACCCGCTTGCCTGTAAATGTGCTACCGCCGCCACCGGATACTTTTCAGCGACCCGCGCCTCTTGCTCCATTATACTTTCTGCCCACCGTGCAAGCGGAAATAGAAGTGCCGCCACTGCAATAATGATGTTTAGGATTGCCATCGGACGCGGTGTCGGTGCCGGTGGGTTCGCGAATAAACGTGTCCCCCACCGCTGGTCCATCAAAATTGCAGTGGCAAAACGGCTTACAATCGGAATTGCTGTCAGCGCAAAGAGCGGCATGTGGCGAATTGATACCAATCCAGCAAAGCCTGTCCCGGCAAATAATAACAAATCGGTGAGTGTCGGCTTGCGCGGACTAAAAATAAAAGTCAACGCCCCAATGCCCAAAAAGAGGGCGAAAGGCAGATTATACAGATGATGGAAGTCGGGGGAAAACCATTCCACGATGCGCCCCTGCATCACAGGGCTACCCAATGTTTCAAACGGATAGAGCCATAAATGCCAGCCGTTCGGGTTCAACAATGCCGCCAGTAATGCGCCAATGGCAACCCCGCCCAAAAGCAACCCATGACGGCGGGGTAAGACGCGCTCATCGTCGGGCGACAATCGTCGTTGAACCAAGTCGCCTATGGCATACGTGGCAATCAGTACCACCCCCAACAAGTAACCGCTATGGAAATTCGCCCAGAGTGCGGTTAAGGGAACCAAACCCCAAATCCACCATGTTGTAAGCTCTTGCCGGACTCTCCGCCGATAGGTTTCTATCAAAAAGAGATAGAGTGCCAAAAAGAAGAAATTGAACATCTGGGGACGGCTCCCCCATAGGGGGGCGGCAGTCATCCCCGCCAGAATGGTGACAAACCCCGCCACGTAAGGTCGTCCTTCGGAGACCTTATAGACCAACCCCAATGCCGCCGCAATCAGCAGGGAAAAAAAGACAATCAGAGCGGGAAATCCTCCCGCAAGATATAAACCCCACATCACGACCTGCGAAAGCCATTCATGCGTCACCCAACGATGATCGGAAGCGGTGTAGGAGAAAACATCGTGGGTGGGAATGCCATTCGCTAAAATATACTCCCCGGTGCGTAAATGCCACCACATATCAGGGTCGGTGGCATCAGTTGCAGTTAACCCTAAAAGTGCGAACAGGAAAATAACCGTAAATAACCGTCTGGTACTCATAGATATAAGCGTGTTGCCACGCCCTCTTGCTTATGGTTTAGGGCATACCATGCACAGACTCCATACAAGCCAAGTATTGCCCAGGGTACGAATCGAAGATTCGGGGCAATCAACCCGATGGCGGGGGCAACCCACACAATTGTTACCGCAACTTGTAACAACCGGTATTGTCGCAGAAACGAAATTAATAGCGAGATGGGCAAAAGTAACAGCAACAAATCATAATTGGCGATATAGGGAGAAGCAACCAATGGGCAAAGCCACACCATCGCCATATGAAAGGGGGTGGGTTGGCTTTGTCGCCACGCCCACGCGAGTAAACCAATGGCAATCACAGCAATGCTACCTGCACCAACAGTTGCAACGGATTGGGGAAACCCTTGCACCAATGCCGCATATAACGACGCATTCGCATTGGCGATTTCCGGCAAAGAGTTTGTCACC
>CBKYSX010000565.1:0-3620 GCA_966690745.1 uncultured Ardenticatenales bacterium | reverse complement strand
TGGAAGGCGGTTTTCCAAATCAATCCTACCGCTTTTGGTAATAGTAGGATACAGGACAACCAGAACTTCCCCTTAAATTCACGCACCACGCACCACGCACCATGCACCACGTAGCATAATGCGTATCGCACTCGACGGGAATGTCATCCTCGAACGACAAGACGGCGCAAGCCGCTATACCTATAACCTGGCGCAGGCGCTGGCAAGCACGGTAATGGCGGAGGACGAGTTATACGTTCTCTACGAACCGGGTGCATCGCTGGAACATCAACGCTTGGAACGGTTGGCGGCATTGCCGGGGCTTCGCCTGCGCCCCGCGCCGGAACTGGCGGGCGCACGCGCCAGTATTAACCTCTCGCGCACGCTCAAATCGGTGGGGGCGGAGGTTTATCACAGCCCCTATGATTTCTTTGGCGGCTTTACCAACGTGCCAACGGTGGTAACGCTCCACGAATTGGGCATGGCGGATGCCGGCGGCAATCGCCCCGGTGGATGGATCGGGCGACTCTCCCAATTCACGCAACAGGCACAATTGGGGTTGCTTCGCCGCGCCGATGGGATTATCTGCGTCAGCGAATCCCTGCGCCGCGATTTGTTGGGGATGATCGAATTGCCCCCCGCCAAAGTGCATGTGGTTTATAACGGGGTAGACCACAGCCAGTTCCACCCCCGCTACCGCCCCGAAGCCCGGCAACGTGCCGCCCACCTATTGGGGATTGAGCCGCCCTACATCCTTGCGCTTGCCAGCGATGAGCCGCGCAAAAACCTACGAACTCTGCTCCACGCCTACGCCCGCCTGCCCGAAAGTACCCCCAAATTGGTGTTGGCGGGGGCGGGCAAATGGGGGCGCGGACCGATTTACGATATGGTGAAAGAGGCGGGCATACAGGAACGGGTGCGCTTTACGGGCTATGTCCCCGATTCGATTCTGCCCGATTTGTATTCAGGCGCACGTTGTTTTGTCTTTCCCTCGCTCTATGAAGGATTCGGCTTGCCCGTATTGGAAGCGATGTCCTGTGGTGCACCGGTGGTGACCTCTAACCGCACGTCCCTGCCGGAAGTAGCGGGGCAAGGCGCAATTCTGGTAGACCCGACCAATGTGGCTCAACTGGCGGAGGCGATGAATCGGGTGGTCACCAACAAACCGTTCCGCGACGAGCTCCGCGCCAAAGCGTTGGGGCAAGCCGCCAATTTTTCGTGGGAACGCACTGCCGTGAAAACGCGCCTGATTTACGAAGAGATTATTCGCACTCATTCATCACAGAAGGGACATGAGAAATGAGAAATGGGAAACCGTTCCCCTTTTATCGTTTCCCATTTCTCATTTCTCAATACCCCCTACCCAATACCCCCTACCCAATACCCCCTATGATTGTCAACCAAACCGACACGGGCTGGGAACTTATTTGTCAACCCGCCCACGCCCTGCTCTCGCTACAACTCGCCGCCCGTTGGAAGCATGAATCCACTCCCCCGTCCCGATGGTGGGAGACGCTTCATGCCGTTGCCCAGCATGACAACGGCTGGCAGGAGTGGGAGCAGGAGCCCAAACTGACCGAAGCCGGAACCCCGCAAAATTTCATTCATATGCCCCCGCCCGATGCGATTGCCCAATGGGAGCGGGGGGTCGGGCGCGGGTGCCACCAGAGCCGATGGGTGGGGTTGCTGATTTCGCGCCACGCCACCAGCCTCTATGCGGGGCGCAAGGGGGAAGTAAAGGCGTTAGATGAGTTTTTGGAGCGGCAGATTGCCCAACAGGAAACGTGGAAACGGGAATTGGGGGTGTTGGAAGCGGAAGTCGCGGAGAGTTATCGCTGGATTCGCTTTTTTGATTGGCTCTCGTTGGTGTTGTGCTGGCGGCGATTGCCCGACAATGGCAGTCCGATTGCGCTGGGGATGGGTCCTGACGGGCGGGAATACAACGCCCACCGCACCGACTCGGGAGCCGTCACCCTTGACCCCTACCCCTTCGCTGACCCTGATTTTACGGTGAGTGTAAAGGCGCGGGTTCTGCATCAGAAACGTTTTAAGGATGTGGAATTGTATCAGGCGATGTTTTGGGGGGTACGCCCGACCGTATTGGAATGGCGGATTGTTGCGCCATAAATTTTTATAATCCTGTTCTATAAAGACCGTAGGGGCGGGGCACACCGTATGGAGCCATCGGCATGAACCCAATGACCCGCCCTGAATTCCCCAAAACGATTCTGATGGGCGTGTAGGGGCCTATTGGTTTAACCACACGGGCGGGTCACAAGTTCCATTTTGGATGTTGCCCTAAGATGTGACCCACCCCTACACCATTTCCCCCTCTTGGGAGGGGGTTAGGGGGTGGGTCGCCGTTGTCGTTTGCCGTTTCAGCGTCCTGCGTCTTGTGTCCCGTCGTTACGGCAGGGCGAAGCATCCGTCATGCCCCACGCCCGCCCGTTTATGGAATGGGTTTCATGCCGCAGACCCGGCGCGTAAGGGGATAGGGCGGATGCTTCGCCCCTACATTTGATATTCCATATTTTTATGAACCAAGGCACTGCCCGTTACCAACCCACCCCCCGCGTATTGCTCTTTTTGAAACGGGAGGAGCATTACCTGTTTATTGAGGGGGCACCGCGCAAATGGTGGGCGGGGAAGGTGAACGGGATTGGCGGGAGCGTGGAGGCAGGGGAAACGATTATCGAAGCCGCCCGCCGCGAAACCCGCGAAGAAACGGGGCTGGAAGCGCAGGCGTTGCACCTTGCGGCGATTGTGACGGTGATTAGCGAGCCGCCGGTGTTGTTGTTTGTCTATGTCGGGGAATTGGGCGAGGGGGAGGTGCAGGAAACAGAGGAGGGCACGTTCCGATGGCTGAGTGAAGCGGAATTGGAGAACCCCGATGTACCGACCTTTGAGGATTTTCCCTTTTTGTGGGAACAGGTGAAGGAGGTTCAAGGGGGGGATGCGCCCCGGTATCTGGTGTTTGATTATCGGGATGGGTTTGCGGGGCGCGAAAAGTCATAATTTCCGTTTATTCCTGATCAATAAACTCTAGTAAAGCACGTCCTAGTCGGGTTATTTGGTAGCCACTGGTTTCGATACGCCCTGTTCGGTAGTCAAATTCAGGTAATTCACTTTTGGAGAGTTTTTTATACTTCGGCTCAAGCAAATTAACAGATACAAGTCCATCCCGATAGACATTATAGCGGGTTAAATGCTCTACATCTTCATCTGATGCACCCATAACTATAGTAGGGACGCGTAGTATATCTTGATGTTGTTGTATAAAACTTTGAATACCCTCTACATCTGCAGAATGAAATGAATATCGCTTTAAGATGATAACTTGAGCATCATTTAAATCTCCAAGAATAGAAAGGAGTTTTTGATGCCAAATATGTTCGTTATCTTCTTCAGGTATGCTGTTTTTCAGCAGTGAGGCAATATAGTCAAGCCGCTCTGCAGTCAAAGACTTCGATGACTGGATAAAACCGTCTTCTAATAATGCAACATACTCTGGAGTTCTTAGCTTTACTTCAAATTCACTTTCAAGCCCAATAACTTTTTCCGACAATTTTTCAAGCATACTAATAATTCGTGCTTCACGTCGCCTTGGTATGATTTCACTAACTACCTCCGCTATTAATGAG
>CBKYSX010000564.1:0-3621 GCA_966690745.1 uncultured Ardenticatenales bacterium | reverse complement strand
GTACCTTCAGCGACCTTGCCGCCCAACACAACGGCTACCCCCACCCGTACCCGCACGCCTGTACCGACCGCAACATCCACGCCGGGCAGTAGTACCTATAACGGGCAAATTATTCAGACCTTTCCCAATTGTGGTTTAACCCAGATTTTCGGCGTGGTGCATGACCAAAACGGCACCCCACAAACCGGGGTACGCCTACGCCTGACGTGGGATGGCAACAATAATCCCCTTTACACCACATCGGGCAATTATGTGCGCCCCGAAACCGATGCCAGTGGCTGGGATTTTGTCGTCGCGCAACATGCCATGGACAATTGGTGGCGCGTGGCGGTGGTGGATGCGGCTGGAAATCCGCTCTCCGCCGAGGTACAGGCGCATACCGTCAGTAGCTGTGCCCCTACGGATTTGAACGTGGCAAAGGTGCGCTTCCGACGGAATTAACGTTCTGAAGGGTGTAGGCAAAAGAGGTCAGGAACGGACGAAACCGAGTTTCTGCCGTTGAAAACTCGGTTTCTTTCTCAGATGGCAAATGGAAAAATCCGTTTTTTACTCAATTTTTGACCATACTTGGGTGTAAGGTGTGACCCGTCCCTACTATATTTGCGTACTGCATGCTCGCTTTTACGAAAACGCCTTCCCTTGCGAAGGCGTTTTTGTGCCGGGAGCGAGTTCCTGCCAAATCTTGATTCAATGCGCTACCCTTATAGACAGGCGCAGATTCCAAAAAGTGCTATAATTCTTTCCCTATAGAGAATGAGAGAATTGAATCTCCATCCTTTCCCAATTCAATGTACACAGGGTTGCCTGTTGAGAAAAGTAACTCAACAGGCAACTTAAATTTAAGAAGCCAATAGCGGTGTGGAATGACTCATCAGATGATTGAATTAAAATCGGCGCGGGAGCTCGCCTTGATGCGGGATGCCGGGCAGATTATTGCGGAAGTGTACACGGCGTTAAACGACGCAGTGAAACCGGGTGTAGTGCTCCGCGATTTGGACCGGCTGGCGGAACAGGTACTACGCAAACATGGCGCGGAGCCGTTGTACAAAGGGTATAAGGGGTCGGCGGGGCTGAACTCCCCGTTTCCGGGCGTGACCTGTATCTCCATCAACAACGAAATTTGCCACGGTATCCCCAACAAACGGGTGCTGAAAGAAGGGGATATTGTCGGCATTGACGTAGGCTTGCGCTATAAAGGCTATTGTAGCGATGCCTGTGTCACTTACGCGGTCGGACAAATTTCCGATGATGCCCACCGATTGATGGAAGTGGCAAAGGAATGTTTGTGGAAGGGCATTGGTGCCGCACAAGCCGGGGGCTATCTCAATGATATTGGTGCTTCGATTGAAGATTATGCCCACAGCAAAGGCTTTTCGGTGGTGCGGGATTTAACCGGGCATGGCGTGGGTAAACGGCTCCACGAAGCACCCTCCGTGCTTCATGTGCGCCAATCGGGGCGCGGTCCCCGTCTGCGGGCGGGCATGGTTTTTACCATCGAGCCGATGATTAACGCCGGAACCCACGAACGGCTTACCCTCGCCGATGGCTGGACGGAAGTCACCGCTGATGGGTCGCTTTCTGCTCAATTTGAGCATACCGTAGCGATCACCGATAACGGTCCTGAACTTCTGAGCCACTGGTAAACGGGTACTCATGCAACGTGTGCTTGCCGTGTTGGTGGCATTGGGGGCGATTGCGCTTGCCGTGGTGTGGGTTTCGGCACAAAGTGGGCAGGGGATGATTTTCGCTCCCTTGGTCGAAAAGAGCGGGGTCGCGCCTACCATCTGGCAACCCACCCCCGGCACGAGCTGGCAATGGCAATTAAGCGGGGAAATTGATACCTCCTTCGATGTGGTCATGTACGACATTGACCTCTTCGATACCCCGCAAGCGGTAATCAATACCTTACACGATGACGGGCGCGTGGTGATTTGTTATTTTAGCGCGGGCAGTTATGAAGAATGGCGACCGGACGCAGAGCAATTTCCCGCCGAAGTGATTGGCGCACCCTTAGACGAGTGGGAGGGGGAATCGTGGTTGGATATTCGCCAACTGGACCTCCTTGCCCCCATCATGTCTGCCCGTTTAAACCTTGCCGTACAAAAAGGGTGTGATGGGGTAGAGCCTGATAATGTGGACGGATACGCCAACGAGAGCGGCTTTCCTCTGATGGGCGACGACCAACTGACCTACAATCGCTGGCTGGCGCAGGCGGCACACGAACAGGGCTTATCCATCGGACTCAAAAATGACCTTGACCAGATACCGCAGTTGGTCAATGATTTTGATTGGGCGTTGAACGAACAATGTTTTGAGTACGACGAATGTGAAACCCTGTTGCCTTTTATCGAGGCGGGCAAAGCGGTATTCGGGGTCGAATACACAGGCACCCCCGATGATTTTTGCCCCCGCGCCAATGCTCTAAACTTGGACTGGCTTTACAAGAATCTGGAACTGGATGAATATCGTGTTGCCTGTAGATAAGCCAAAATATCGCGCCCTGATTTTCGATTTTGACGGGCTGTTGGTAGATTCCGAAACGGTGTGGGAAAAGGTCGAACGGGCGTTGTTGACGCGGCATGGGGCGGAATACGACCCGTTGATTCTGAACAAATATATCGGAACCGGGTTGGTGGCGTGGTCGGCGGCGATTGTCAATGAATATCAATTGTCCGTAGCCCCGGAGGTCTTCGGCGCGGAATTGATGGAGATGATTGTGCCGGAATTGGAGCGTTCCGCCGAACCGATGCCCGGTGCCATCGCCACCGTTGTGGCGGCGTACGACTGGGGCGGACCGGTGGCGATTGCCAGCAGTTCTTCCCGCCCCATTGTGGAAACAGTGGTGCAAAAGGTGGGGTGGGGTCGCATGATTCCGGTGCGCTGTACTGGCGATGAAGTTGCTCATACCAAACCCGCGCCCGACCTCTTTTTGCTTGCCGCCGCCCGATTGGGCGTAGCTCCAACGGACTGTTTGGTGTTAGAAGATAGTGTCAACGGCGCACGGGCGGCACACGCGGCGGGAATGACCTGCATTGCCGTGCCCAATCCCGCTTACCGCCCTGCCCAATTTGAGGGGATCGCGGCGCACATCGTCCCCTCGCTGGCAACCTTAGACATCCGTGCATGGTTGGAGTAGTGCTATTGTCGTTGCCTTTCACCATTTCTTGCGATACCATAACCCGTAACCGCCGCACCGAGGCGGCAGTGTAGGGATTGACCTTATGAACTTATCTTCCACGACCAGTCGTAAAATTCTGATTGCCAATCGCGGCGAAATCGCCGTGCGGATTATCCGCGCCTGTCAGGAATTAGGGATGCGAACGATTGCGGTCTATTCCGAAGCCGACCGCCACGCACTCCATGTCCGCTACGCCGATTACGCCTACCCCATCGGACCCGCCCCCGCCGTAGACAGCTATTTGCGGATTGACCGGATTGTTGATGTTGCGTTGAAAAGCAATGCTGATGCAATTCATCCCGGCTATGGTTTCCTGGCAGAACGTGCCGCTTTCGCGCAAGCCGTGCTGGACGCGGGATTGGTGTGGATTGGTCCCTCCCCCGACGCAATTAACCGCATGGGCGACAAAGTATCAGCGCGGGAAGTGGCGATTGCCGCCGGGG
>CBKYSX010000563.1:0-3632 GCA_966690745.1 uncultured Ardenticatenales bacterium | reverse complement strand
CGAACGTTGGGCGTGACTGCCGAAGTGCCGTTGGTGAAGGCATGGGGCGAAGTGGAAGTGATTAGCCGCGTCACCGGGTATAAACGGATTAAGCTCCACACCCATGAAACGCTAAGCCAGCATGATTTAGATCTGCCCGAATTTCGTATGACCACGACAGGGTATTGGATGACCTTTGATGTGGGTTTGGAAAAAGAAGGGCGCGATTACGGACCCAACTGGCAGAGCCAACGCTATCTGACGCGCCAACGGGAGGGCTTTCGCTGTGCCGATTGCCGCGTATCGGAAGCGGAATTGGGGCGGGAATTGGATGTCCACCATCAAATCCCGTTCCGCGAATTCGGCTATAAGTCGGGGCTGAATGACGACTATATGGCGGCAAACGATTTAAGTAATCTTATTGCGCTTTGCCCTTCCTGTCATCACCGCCACGAACCCTATTTCCGCACCGGCATTGCGGCGGGATTGATGGGTGTGGCAAATGCGGTCAGCAATATCGCGCCATTGTTCCTGATGTGTGATGCCGATGATATTGGCATGTCCACCGAACTGCGCGGCATTGCTACAGGTCAACCAACGATTTATCTCTATGATTCTGTGCCGGGGGGGGTGGGCTTTGCCGAAAAACTATATGACCTGCACGACGACCTATTACATACCACCGCTACCCTGATTCGGGATTGTCCCTGCGACAACGGATGCCCCGCCTGCATCGGTGCGGAAGCCATGATGACCGAAGGGGCGAAGGGGGAGGCGTTGTCGTTGGTGACGATGGATGACCGTTAAGGGGGTTATGCTAAAATCGAAAGTGTGCGGTAAGTAATCCGCCAGAACTGTAATCAAAGGAGGACATATGGCGCAATCAAGTAAAACGAGTTCAAAAGGGTTTTCTGCTGAAGAACGTGCCGCCATGAAAGAGCGTGCCAAAGAACTGAAGGCGGAAGAACGGGCAAACAAAAACAGAGCGGCAGGGGAAAAAGATGTTCTAACCAAAATTGCTGAACTCCCGGAGACGGAACGCGCCATCGCCACACGACTTCATGAGATTATTTCCGCCAATGCACCTGAACTTGCACCACGACTATGGTATGGGATGCCCGCATATACCAGAGATGACAAAGTTCTTTGCTTCTTCCAAAGCGCACAGAAATTCAACACACGTTACTCAACTCTGGGTTTTAATGACACGGCAAATCTTGATGACGGTACTATGTGGCCGACTGCCTACGGATTGATGGATCTTAGTGCGGCTGATGAAGAAAGGATCACTGCGCTTATAAAGAAGGCAATTAGCTAGCGAAAGTATTTATTACTCTATTAGGATCGTGCCTATATCCCTTTTAAGTATTAACAGGGACTTCCTAATTTTTTCACCCCCATAATACTATAGTCAGTACTTATCAATTTCCGTCTATATGACTTTACGAATCAATGTGAGTGTAATTCTCAATTGCACTCACTTCCCCTTATTTCCTAAAAACATACGTTCGCAACTTTTCCCCGTATACCCCTGTATCCCTTGTTAGAATCCAATAATTCATTTCCGACCTATCAGCCTGCTTGAGCAGGCTTCCTGTATGAGCATGAGGTTTCAACCTCATGTACTTTATTGCAACAAAGGAGAACTATGAACATGGCAGATGTCGCCGCCGTTTTCGGAACCTTATTAGCATTAGGTATTGCCTTTCCCGGTTTATTGGTAGCGTGGTGGTTATTGTTCCCCGTTGCCGTTGGACGTGCCAAACAACGCTTTACCCGTACCCCCGGACGCTGTTTCGGGCTGGGATTGGGGGTTGCTGTCTTCGTCACCGTTCCCATCACGACACTTTTTCTGATTCCCGGACCCGGGCAATTGCTCAGTTTCAGCGTCATTCTGCTAGCGTTGGGCATCGCCGCGATTGGGGCGGCAGGGATTGCCGCCGCGATGGGCGAACGACTAACCCAACGCACCGGAAGTCTGTCGCCCGTTGCCGCTTTCGTGCGGGGGGCAATCGCTCTGGAACTCGCCGCCGCCTTTCCGTTTTTAGGCTGGTTCGTCGTAATACCCATTGCTCTTATTACCGCTTTGGGCGCAACCACCTTTGCCCTGCTCAAATGGGTTCCTGCCATGTCTGCCCCTGTTACCAATGAAGTGGGCGTACCGCAAAATGCCTGATGAAGGTGTATTGAGAATTGGGTATTGAGAAAACGACCTCTAGTATCCCCCCTCTCCATGGTGGAGAGGGGGCTAGGGGGTGAGGTTGCCGTTTCTCAATACTCAATATCCGATACCCCTACTCCCTATGAATCGCCGCACCTTTCTCAAACTCGCCTCAGTCGTTGCCGGGACGTTTGCCGTATCGGGCTGTACCCCCATCTATAACCGTCTGGCGCAGAGGGGCAGTCCTGCACTGACCGGGGTGCCGCCCCTTAACCCCGGAGCATTCACCGCCCTGAGCCGCCTAACCTATGGTGTAAAAACCGAAGAACGCCAACGGGTGGCGGAGATCGGGTTAGCGGCATGGGTCGAAGAGCAATTGTTGCCCGACGCACTGGAAGACAGTGCCGCCTATCTGCGGATACGCCGTTACGAAACGCTGGACAAAAGCGCGAATGAGCTCCGCGATTGGCAACCGGGTCCGCTTATCCATGAATTACAAGCGGCAACCCTGCTACGCCAACTGTACAGTCGCCGCCAACTCTATGAGGTTGTGGCTGAATTCTGGAGCGACCATTTTAATGTCAGTGTGGAAAAGGAACCCTGCTGGTTTCTGAAAACGGTAGATGACCGTGAAGTGATTCGCAAACACGCACTGGGGAACTTTGGCGATCTCCTGATGGCAAGTGCGAAATCCCCCGCCATGTTGATTTATCTGGACAATCATGCGAACGAAAAGAGTCACCCGAACGAAAACTATGCCCGCGAACTGCTGGAATTGCACACCTTGGGCGTGGATGGGAATTACAGCCAGCGGGATGTGATGGAACTGGCGCGTTGTCTTACGGGGTGGTCCGTGAAAGAGCATTTCTGGTATGGGGATTTCGTTTTTAAGGAAGAATTGCACGACACTGGAATCAAATCGGTGTTGGGGTATACCATTCAGCCCGCCGGGATGCGGGAGGCAGAGCAAATCATTGAACGGTTGGCGCACGACCCTCGCACTGCCCACTTTCTGGCACGGAAAGCGGTGCGCCGCTTCCTGGGCGATGCACCGCAGGATGAGTTGGTGAAACGTGCCGCGACTGCATTTCTGAATACAAAGGGAGACATTCGCGCCATGTTACGGGTGATTCTGTTGGATGGAGTGGCAAATCCCGACTATCCCTTAACGCCCAAATACAAACGTCCGCTAAACTTTGTCACTTCAGCACTCCGTACCCTAAATGCCGAGGTGAAAGACCCTACTGCTCTCATTCAGAATACGCTCGTGCGAATGGGGCAAGTTCCCTTTATCTGGGCGATGCCCGATGGCTACCCGGATAATGATGAGTTCTGGGCGAACAATCTCCTTCCACGCTGGCAATTTGCCTATGAACTTGTACAGAGCGGGATTGATGGGGTAACGGTTGACCTTACCGCTCTCTCTCAAGCAACGCACGACCCCGCCGCCCTATTTGACCACCTATCGCTGACCCTGTTGGGAACGTCTGTA
>CBKYSX010000562.1:0-3637 GCA_966690745.1 uncultured Ardenticatenales bacterium | reverse complement strand
ATCGGCTTAGGGGGAAGGGAGAAGTTCGCAGAAGCGCAAAATGATAATGACGAGTATTACTAATCCTGAGCCAACGCTATAATTGGAGTTAATAATATCTTCCACTCACCTTTCTGATTACCAACACTGACAAAATCACCATTCGTGTCCTCATGTATAAGTCTGATTTTAATCAAATTGTTAATTAGTGATCGTTTATAAACTGAAATTTGTACATATATGTCCGTACAAAAAGGATTTTCATCTTTAACATCCTCAACAGAATATTTTTTCAATTTACAAGACTCAAGTAATGACCTAACCCACCCTGCTGTAGCATTTACACTTCCTTTTTGGTGTATCTTAGATAGAAACGGCACTATACGTCCATATTTTTCTTGATTCCACATTTCCAAAAATGAAAACATAACACTTTCAGGATACTTATCAATGTCACCATTACTTGCGCTTAAGATTCTTTCTTTAATAACTTTTGCATCTCTCGGTTTCCATTGAGCAATACGTTGAACCTCTTGGCGTGTTTCAACAATCTCACCTATTTTCTCTTTCCAAGAGAGATTTTGAGGTTGTTTTTTCGTTCCATACTGACGTAAGTCAATAACCCAATCTCTCAGTGCGAATAAGGTCGCCCATGCCTTCGCTGCCACAACTTGATTATCATATCGTAGGTCAGTGCCGTGAAAAATGCCATTACGGTAAGGTATTGTTATTTCCTTATCATTTGTTCTGATTCTATCTTTCGAGAATAATCTTTGTAATATCGGCAAGCCAGTACTATGAGCAGTAATTGAGTCATTAACCTCAAGATTGGTGGATTTTGCGAAAAATCCATATTTAGTAATATCGTTTACTAATCCATCAATTTGAGATAAAATGACAGGAATACAAGCATGGTACCTACCCGCCAAGTAGTCTTCAAGTGCTAATAACAACAAACGCTCTCGAGGCTTAAATTCAGGAATAAACATCATGATAAGAATCCTCAAACGAATAAATTTTTCGTCGTAGATGTTTATTAAAAGCACATCTGCATCATCGTATCTTCCCTCTTGCGCCAATTTAACAACTTCTTCTTGTAATTTTAACTGAATTCCGCTATAGAGCACCCATCCCCTTTGACCAAAATGAGAGTTAAACTCGTCAGCTAGACGAACAAGTTGATTGAACTCGATTTCTAGGTCCACCAACTTCTTTTCCAAATCTGTCAAAGAATCAGATGACAGCTCTAACACTCTCACTACGGACTGATTAACCATCATTTGCTTCATAAGTTGAAGTTGCTCTTTCATCCGAGCCATAGATGGATTTTGTCCAATACTGACCTTTGAGTTACCCATAGATACCTCCACTTTAATCCATACTATACCATCTTTCGTAACGTCTTCGTAACGGTTCCGTGACGGTGGGGCGATAGGATAGCATGGTCGTCGTGGTGACGGGTGACACCCGAAAACCCTTGCACAGAGAAACCCCTGATGTTCAAAAAATTGACGATTGCCCTTCTTGGTGTTGCCGTTGCTCTGCCGATGATTGCCCCCGCCACCAGCCACGCCGATTACACCGTATGGGGCGGACGCGGCGACAGACCTACCCCTATTGTGGATGAATACGCCACCCCCGAAGCCGAACGCGGTTACACGGTTTGGGGTGGAATTGTGGAGGACAGCCCAACTCCGGAAGCGAATTAAGTTGCTATAGAAAAGAGGCGGGGCAAAGTTTTGCCCCGCCTCTTTTCTTATTGCTCAAAAACAAAAAAGGGCGACCACAAGGGTACGCCCCTACAGAACCGTTAGGAATCGCGCGGACGTATCCAGTGGTAAATCGCCTTCAGGCGAAACTCATGGTCGTGGAGAGCGGAGTGGAGATCGTTGAGGCGGACGCGCCGTTCCCGCTCTTGCGTCAGGGTGTAGGAGGTTTCGCCATCAATGGTGCGCCGCGCCAACCAGCCAGCCGCAACCAATGCGCCGGTTGCCGCCAGCAGTTCTTCGGTGTCCCGTCCGGCGGCGTGTGCCAGATCATCCAGCGTGGCGGCGGTATAGTCATTTTCAAGGAAGTAGCGCAAAACATCCCAGCGCACCAATGTGTTAACATCCCACAATAACAGTTGGCGCAAGCCGGGGTCCATGTCTGCCATTTTGTCGGCAAGGTCTTGGTCGGTTCGCATAAGAGAGGAGAGTGGAGATTGGATAGCGGAGAGTGTCCTTTAACAAACCTCTCCGCTATCCTCTCTCCGCTCGACTAGCGGACAGCCGCCGCTTTAGTAGCGCGTTGCTTTTTTTCGTCTTCTGCCCAGTGGCAGTTTTTGTATTTTTTGCCGCTACCACAATGGCAGGGGTCGTTGCGTCCGGGGCGGGCTTTGGCGCGAATCGGTTGGGCGGGGCTTTCAGCGGCAGAGCCTTCGTCGCTCCGGTTTTCGTGCATTTCCCGTTGTTCGGCTTTACGTTCCACAATCGCGGGGCGCACGGTGAAAATCCGTCGCGCCATGGTATCCTTGATGGTGTTGGTCATTTCCTGCCAGAGCATCGAGGCTTCGGTACGGTAGGCAACCAACGGATCCTGTTGCGCCATCGCCCGCAAGCCAATTCCCTGCCGCAGGTCGTCCAATTCGGTCAGGTGGCGAATCCAATGTTGGTCAATAATATCCAACATCAATTGCCGTTCGACCTCGCGCATCGTTTCCGCGCCGAACATCCCTTCCCGCTCGTCGTAAAGTCGTTTTACCTCTTGCTTCAACTCCGCCATGATTTCGTCGGGGTCTAAGGTTTCCCAACGGTCAATATCATATTCTTCCGCCACGGGAATGAAGGCACGAATCGCACTGAGGGCAATATGAAAATCGGGCGGGGTGCCATCGTCATCTTCTTCCAGCAAGCCCCGTACCGACTCTTCCAGCGCGTCTTCAATCATCTCTTCGATGCTCTCACGCAGGTCGCTTTGCAAAATGTGGGTGCGTTGGGCATAGATGGCATGGCGTTGTTTGTTCACCACATCGTCATAATCCAACACCCGTTTCCGAATGTCAAAGTTATGCCCTTCCACTTTGGTCTGGGCATTTTCGATGGCGCGGTTAATCATGCCCGCTTCAATCGGCGTATCTTCATCCAAGCCGAACCGTTCCATCAACCCGGCAATGTTCTGCCCCCCGAAGCGGCGCATCAAATCATCTTCCAACGAGAGATAGAAACGGCTGGAGCCGGGGTCGCCTTGCCGCCCGGCGCGTCCGCGCAACTGGTTGTCAATCCGGCGGGCTTCGTGGCGGTCCGTCCCGATAATATGCAAACCGCCCAGTTCTTTGACATGAGCACGGTCTTCCGCCACTTTTGCCTGCCATTTCTTCAGCTCGGCATCCCATTCTTCCTGTGGGGCAGTGGTCAAATCGGGGTATTTGCGGCGAAGTTCGCGCCGTGCTAACCCTTCGGCATTGCCCCCGAGCAGAATGTCCACCCCCCGCCCTGCCATGTTGGTGGCGATGGTGACGGACCCCGGGCGACCTGCCTGTGCAATAATTTCGGCTTCCCGTTCGTGTTGTTTGGCGTTCAACACTTCATGTTGAATCCCAGCACGCCCGAGCATCCGAGCTAGGTTTTCGGAATGTTCGATGGTTGCCGTCCCCACCAGCACCGGGCGACCTTCTTCA
>CBKYSX010000561.1:0-3641 GCA_966690745.1 uncultured Ardenticatenales bacterium | reverse complement strand
GCAGAGAACATCAACCCCTCCACCCCACCACAGGCAAGGATACATCCTTATGGCAAGCGAAACCCCATCCGTACAGGCAACGCGACGGGAGAAAATCGGCTGGTATTTCTACGATTGGGCGAACTCGGCATTTTCCACAACGGTGATTTCGGTCTTTTTGGGTCCCTATCTAACCAACATTACGCAAGCGGCGGCGGGGGGCGAAGGAATGTTTGTTTACCCCCTTGGCATTCCGGTGCGGGCGGAAGCCTATTTCCCTTACATGATTTCGCTGTCTGTGCTGTTGCAGGTCTTTTTCCTGCCGATTCTGGGCGCGATTGCGGATTACAGTCATCGGAAAAAACAATTTATGGCGGTATTTGCCTATATCGGCGCATTCGCCACGATGGCGATGTACTTTCTGGAGGGGACCAATTATCTGCTGGGGGGCGGACTGTTGCTGATTGCCAATCTTAGTTTCGGGGCGGCGATTGTTTTTTACAATGCCTATCTCCCCGAAATATCCGCTCCGAATGAACGGGATGATGATTCGTCGCGGGGGTGGGCATTGGGCTATTTAGGGGGCGGGATTTTGCTGTTATTGAATCTGGTGCTCTTTTCTAATGCCGAAAATATCGGGTTAAGCACGGGTCACGCGGTACGTATTAGTCTGGCGTCGGCGGGGTTGTGGTGGGCATTGTTTACGCTGATTCCGCTCGCCACACTCCGCACCCATCAACCTGTCAAGCAGTTGCCTACAGGCGAATCGGTATTAACGGTGGGCTTTAAGCAATTGTCCCATACGTTCAGGGGGATGCGCCATTATCCGCAAACCCTGCTTTTTCTGGTGGCTTATCTCTTTTATAACGACGGGATTCAGACGGTGATTTCGCAGGCTTCCGTTTTCGGGGAGCAGGCGTTGAATATGGAAACCACGCAACTGACCCAACTGATTTTGTTGGTACAGTTCATGGCATTCTTCGGGGCAATTCTTTTCGGGTATGTTGCCCGTTGGCTTGGGACGAAAAATGCCATCATGGTTAGCCTTGTGATTTGGACAGGGACAGTGGTGTATGCCTGGGCAGTATTGCAGAGTATTACGGAGTTCTTTATTCTGGGGGCAGTGATTGCAATTGTGCTGGGGGGAAGCCAGGCATTAAGCCGCTCGGTCTTCTCGCTGATGATTCCCAAAGGGCAAGAAGCGGAATATTTCAGCCTGTATGAAGTCAGTGAACGGGGAACGAGTTGGTTGGGTCCGTTATTCTTCGGGTTGGCGTTGCAGTTCACGAATGATTACAGGATTGCAATTCTTTCCGTTGCCATCTTCTTTATTATCGGGCTATGTATCCTGCCCTTCGTGGATATTCAACGGGCGGCGCGAGAAGCGGGCAATGAGATGCCCTCGCGGGGATAGACTTACGGTTGGGGTTTTTCGCTGGTAGTAAATTGAAGTTCTGCCAGTCGGGTCTGATAGTCATACCGGCGCAGAGTGGTCGGGGATTGTTCCAGCAAGGTTAATAGTGCGTGTCGGTGTTGTTCGTCGCGGGTGGTGTCCCACAACCCGTACAGCACATCGGCACGCGCTTCTTTTTCATCGCTTGTCGCAAGCAGGGATTTTAACTTTTCGATGGCACTATCAAGCTGTCCTGTTTTTGCCTGCAATCGTGCGATGAGCACTTGAATCTTCAAAGAGGGTAGATTATGAACCCCGATAGCTGACCGCAGGGTAAGGGCTTCCTGCGCCGTTGCCAAAGCCATCTCGTAATCGCCCAATTCCGTCAGCATCTGTGCCTTCAGATAAAGGGTGTTGGCAAGCATTTCGCGCAAATTAAAGCGGGCTTGTTCTGCCGCCGCTTCATCAATACGGAACAATGCCTGTGCCGTATCCCCCAGCCGAAACATTACCCATGCCAAAACGCCGATATAGGTGGCGGCAACGGCACTATTTTTAATCGCACGGGCAAGCGCGATACCCTGTTCTAATTCGGTTTTGGCACGATCAAATTCGCCCAAATCGGCATACAGTTCACCGCGACAGGATAAAAAGTTGGCTTCGACTCCTTTTAGTCCGATGGCACGGGCAATATCCACCGAATCGGCGTAAAACGCCAACGCTTCCTCGTAGCGGTGGATTTCCTGATAAATCAACCCCAGATTGCCCTTTTCGATTGCCAGTCCCCGTTGGTGTCCAATCAGTTCGTCACATTCCATCGCACGGGTGAAGTGGGTGATGGCTTTTTCATATTCATGTAAATTGCGATAGACCGCCCCGACATTGTTATGGTGACGCGCCAATTCTCCGGGAGAATTGAGTTTTTCCGCCAATTCCAAACAGCGCAAATGGTGGGCAAGTGCTTTGTCATAAATGGCACGGCGGCGATAGGCAATTCCCAGATGGCTCAAGGTTTGCATGATGCCCATGGGGTAGTGCAATGCTTCAAATTGTGCCAATGTTTCCTGATAGACCTCTGCCGCCGCCGCCAATGCACCTTCTTTGAGCAAAATTGCCGCTTGCAGGGCGAACGCATGGGCTTTGCCCAACCCATCGTTGCTTGTGGCGGCACAGGCGACGGCTTGATCCAAATAGTGTCTTGCCGTTTCGATATCCAACCCTTGCACCAGATGGGTGTCAGCGCGAACCGTCCACGCACGCCCCTGCCACACGGTGATGTCATGCGCTTCGGATAGGGCTAGAACCGTCGTCGTGTGTTGGTCGGAAAGGGTGTAGTTGGCGCGTTGGTGGAACCATCCCGCCAAATAGACATGCGCCATCGCCACCAACGTTGTAGCGTCAGTTCCTTCCCCAACACCTTCAATGAGGGCTTGAAAATCGGCAAGCCCATCCGTCACAAAGCCGGTAAATGCCACAAACATTTGATAGGCATCCATGGCTGTTTCCAACAAGTGCCACATTTGGAGCGAAATTGCCATTGCCCATGCTTGCCGGATATTCAACCAATCGGTGCGGAGGGCGGCAACGGCGGCTTGCGGCTCCATGCCAAACAACGCTTGACGGTGGCGGGCAAGCCCTTGTAAAAAGAAGGTGACACAGCGGGTCTGAACGGCACGGCGTTCGCTGTCGTTTTCTAATTGTTCATGGGCAAATTGACGAATCAGTTCGTCAATGGCGTAGCGTCCGGCATGGGTGCGGCGAATCAGCGATTTGTCGGAAAGGTTCACAAGGTCGCGGGGGGTTCCGTTGGCAACGGCAGTCCCCTGCGCCAGCGTCCATTCGCCCCGTAAGACACTCAATTGACGTAAGGTTTTTTGTTCGGTAGGGGTTAAGAGTTGCCACGAATGGTCGAACAACACCCGAATACTGCGATGGCGGGTGGGTACATCCCGCAGGCTGGTTTCCAGAAAATCCAGACCTTTGGTGATTTCCGCCGCAATGGTGGGGCAGTCATAAAAGCGTAACCATGTGGCGGCAAGTTCGATGGCAAGGGGATGTCCACCCACCTGCTTGACAATCCGTTGAATGGCTTGCTCATCGTCCTTTGTGGGTTGAAAGGCGGAGTGAACTTGCCGTGCCCGTTGCACGAAGAGTTGGGCGGCTTTGCTTTCCATTCCCCCTGCTGTGCTTAATCCCTCCAATTCATAACGCCATTCGGCACGAACCTGCAACGGCTCTACCAGGAAATCATGCGCGACAAGGCCGAGAT
>CBKYSX010000560.1:0-3646 GCA_966690745.1 uncultured Ardenticatenales bacterium | reverse complement strand
TTCTATCAAGTTAAAACCTTTGGAATTGATGGTGTGGTAGATGAAGTTATCGTGCGTCTTAACAACAGTATTAAACTTTACTTTGACGAAACGCCAAACCTCGTAAAAATTGCTATAGGTAACTAACCCAAGTACCTATAATAGATCAAGATAGTAACTTCAAATGGACAAAGGTCATGCGCTTATTACACGGCGATTTTACCCACTTTGACGGCGATACCATTCTGACCATCGGCAAGTTTGATGGTTTACATGTGGGACATCAGGCATTGCTGGCAACGATACGGGAACGCGCACACGCCAAGGGAGTCTTGAGCGGCGTGGTGACGTTTGACCCCCATCCTGCCACTGTGCTTCATCCCTCCGGGGCACCCCTGCTCCTGACTAATAATGAAGAGAAAGCACGGTTGTTGGAGGTGTGGGGCATTGATTTGTTGGTCTTGCTTCCTTTTAATAAGGAAACCATGCAGACCCGCGCCGCCGATTATCTGGAATATCTGGTGTCGGGTCTGCGTCCCCGTGAGCTGTGGCTGGGGCAGGATTTCGCCTTGGGCTACAAACGGGAAGGGGATATTCCCTTCATCCGTGCATGGGCAGAGCCGCGTGGGATTGAAATTCATAGTATTCCGTTGGTGGAACGGGATGGGGAATTGGTGACAGCAACGCGGGTTCGCCATTTGCTCCAGGCGGGGGATGTGCAAGGGGCGGCGCAGTTGCTGGGACGTGCGCCTACCGTGCGCGGCGTGGTGCAACAGGGCGACCAACGGGGGCGTATGATTGGCTTCCCGACTGCCAACGTGATTCCCGACCCCGATTTAATGACCCCCGCCAACGGGGTCTACGCCACCCGCACTACGCTTGAAGATGGGTCGCTGGTCCCGAGCGTGACCAATGTCGGGGTACGCCCGACCTTTGACGGGCAAACCCGTCAGGTAGAAACCCACCTGTTGGACTGGGCTGGCACTCTGTATGGGCAAGAAATTGTGGTACAATTCCTACATCGTTTGCGCGGCGAGCAGAAGTTTCCGAATATTGATAGCCTTGTCGCGCAAATTGGAGCAGATGCCGCAACGGCGCGGGAACTGTTAAAAGAGTGAAACTGATAGCAGGAGCAATACCATGGAGAAAGAGTTAGTCATGTACGGTCGCCGCTTTGCGTGCAGTGACCAGAGCAATGCGATGTGGTTTTTGGAAGCCAATGAAGTTCCGTACCGTTTCGTGGATATTGGTGCGGACAAAGAGGCGGCAGAACGGTTGATTCAATGGACGGGCTTTAAGAGTGTACCCACCATTGTGATCGCCAAGCCGGGGGAAGTCCTTCCCGTAGAAGAGCCAACCCCCCTGAAATCGGATCATTCAGCGCGGGGGGTGGATCGCCAGACGGTGATTACCGAACCTTCCAACAGCCAACTGGAAGATTTCCTGAAGAAGCATAGTTTGTTGTAGACGAAACGGCGGGGATGTCCCCGCCGTTTTATTTTGGCCGTGTAAGTCCGCATACCCCATCGGACAGCGTTTATGCAGAAGAAATGAAAACTATTACCTACAAAACCCATTGGTCGGCGGGTGCCGGAGTTAAACGCAAATTACCTTTATCTGAATTTATTTTGGATATTTTTCTGATTGGAGCGGATGGTGTGTTACCACCCTTCCATGTGTTGAATGAATTTTTACAAGAAGGCGGGAACAACGGCGGCATGAGTCCTGGCACCACATGGAAACCTTTCACCATTACCGAATCTGAGTACGACGAATTGGTAGAGACACTTTTAAGATTAAATGTGGAAGATGCTAAACGCACGCACCCGTACATCAATTTTATGAAGATTCAAGTGGATGAATCCCTGCACCATCACCCCACATATTATCAATGGCAAGCAGGGATTGCACTAAAATATCAAGGCGTTGATATACCTTCTATTCTTAAAAATTTAGGTATTGATTGGTCAAATTAGATTTAATTCTATTTCCTCTTCTGAATCCCACTCTCCATCTTCCACGTAAAGCAACACCAAATACCACCATACAAAAGAGGGTTTGCCACTTATCCACCCTTTGGGTATAATTCGGATATGACGCAGTGTGTCATAAACCGTTGCGCTTTTTTCTGTAGGGGCGTACCCTTGTGGTCACGTCCGTGTTCAGGGCGCACGTTATAAGGTGTTGATATGAATGAAAAAGTATTAAATGCGGCGATGATTGAGCAGATGCTGGCGATTTTGCCCCCCGCGCAACAGGCGCGGCTCTTTACGCTGGCAATGGATGAGAACGCCACCGATGCGGATTTGGAGAATGCGGCGCGGGACGCGCTGTTAAGTGTGGAGTGGGAAACGCAACGGGATGCGATTCGCGGGTTAATCGGAACGATTATGCCATTGGAAACATTGGTTCCCGAAGTCTATGCCAATTGGCGACCCGTGATTCGGGATGCGGTGGCATATGTAGGGTCGCAGTTATCGGTGGAACGGCTGGTGCCAAAATTGTTACGCCAGATGATGTTGCCCGCCGAGATGCCGTTGGAAGAACGGCTCTTTATTCTGTTGTCACAAATGCCCAGCCTGCAAAAAATCGGGCAGATTGTGGCGCGGAACCCCAACTTAGACCCCGCTTTTCGTGCCCAATTGACCCGTCTGGAAAACAGCATCGAAGATGTTTCCCCAGACGAGATTCGCGCCACGCTGGAAGCGGAACTGGGCAAATACCTGAACATTTACCGTGTCGAAACGGAAGAGATTTTGCTGGCGGAAGCCAGTGTCAGTGCGGTGGTGCGCTTTACATGGCTCAACCCGGTGTCGCGCAAACGGGAGCGGGGGGTCTTTAAGGTGTTAAAGCCCTACATTCGCGCCAATTTCCCTGAAGAGATGAAGATTTTGCAGGGGTTGGCAGACTTTTTTGATGCCAACCGCCACCAGTACGACCTGCCCAATGTTGGTTTCCGCGAAGTCATGGATGACATTCGCAGACTATTGGAGCATGAGGTGGAATTGGAAGGGGAGCAATCGGCGTTGATGGCGGCAAAAGCGCGGTACGACAAGATTAAAGGGGTACGGGTTCCGACGTTGATACGGGAATTAAGTACGCCCAACGTGACCGCGATGAGTGAAGAAGTCGGGGTAAAAGTCACCTCTGCGCCTGCCCGGTTACGCGAAAAACTGGCGGAAAAAATCGTGGAGGCGTTGATTGCCGTACCCTTATTCGCGCCGGAAGAACGCGCCTTTTTCCATGCCGACCCTCACGCAGGAAACCTCTTTGTGGATGAAAAGAACGGCGACCTGATTATTCTGGATTGGGCGTTGCGGGAATATCTGAACAAGGAGCAACGGCGGCAAACGGTGCTGTTGGCGTTGGCGGTAGGGGTGCGGGATGAAGAACGGGTGGTAGAGGCGATTTCCATTCTCAGCGAGGATGATTTTATCGAAGAGCCGTATCTCGCCGATTTCACGCGGGGGCATGTGCGGGCGTTCTTTAATGACCTCTCCCCCTTAAAAGTCCCCGGCTTTGTCGAAGTCAGTACCTTGCTGGACGGATTGGCGTTCGGCGGGGTGCGCTTTCCGGCGGAATTGCTAATGTTCCGCAAAGTGATGTTTACGTTGGAGGGGGTGTTACACGACCTTGACCCCGACCTAAAGATGGATTTAGTGTTGGG
>CBKYSX010000559.1:0-3647 GCA_966690745.1 uncultured Ardenticatenales bacterium | reverse complement strand
GGGGTGGCGGTGGGGGTAACGGGCAGGGTGGGAGTCAGGGATGCCCCCGGCGGCGGGGTGTTGGTTGCCGTAAAGGTGGCAGTCGGCGTTGGTGATACGGTAGCGGTGGAAGTTGCCGCCGGGGTGGAGGTGGGCGTGGCGTTCGCGGCAGGGGTTTCGGTGGGCGGGTTCGCTGTCGGGGTCACCAGGGGACAGGTGTAAGTGGAAATATCATCTACCAGCCAGCCATATGCCCCATCGAGATTATCCACAAAGAGATGGAAGCGTAATTGTATTGTCTGTCCTGAATACGAAGTCAGGTCTACGCTGTTTTGCGCCCAATCGCGCCAACCCCATGTCGGCTGGGCGGGGTGGGGCGTGGCGGAACACCACCCGGCGGCATCGTCCTGCGGATAGGAGCCATGATAGAGTTCGCGGATATTGCCATCGTAGGGCGGATTTACGGTGAAGGGTGTTTGGCTTTTGCTGATATAGTTCCATGTTGCGCCGCCATCATTGGAGATTTCGATCCAGCCGCTTTCCCAACATTCGGCATCGGCGATTTCCCATGCCTGTAGATTCCAGAAGGAGAGGGAGCGTTCCCCGTTCATGGGGACGGTAAAGGGCGGGGAAATAAGCCATTGGTCTAAGAAATAATTGATACCCTCGCCGGGAATACTGGGGGCAAAAAATTTGTTACCACCTGAAGGGGAATGGCTCTGGCTTCCGGGGGCGTTGGTGGTGGTGAGTCCCCATTCGCCAAATTTCGTACCGGTGGTGGTATAGGCGGTAGTCCAGCCCTGTGCGCCGGTGGTGAAATCCCATGTTAGTGGAACAGGGGTGCCGCCATTGCTACACGCGCCGCCCGCCGTTGTGGTCAGGGCGGCGGTTTCGGGGAAACGGAGAACGGGCAGTGCCAGTAATACACCCATGACGATGAACATGGTGAGTGCCGCTACCCGTTTGCTTGAACCGTTGCTCACGGTACCTAACTCCTTCAGCATGGAACAGAACACACTTCCATTGGGATCGAAGGTTGAATGGAATGCGATATATCTGTAAGGGGATGAATGCCGATGGATTATGATACCAAAGGGGAGGCGGGAGGGGATATAGGGCAAAACGGTAATAAGGGAAGGTACGTTTGGTAACGTCATCTATCCTCATTTCGATGCTCACCCCACATTCCGGCAGGAACGACACCTACCTACATGTAGGGCTACCGCAATGTCACCCCTTATCAGGGGTTCAAGCGGGTGGAATTCTCGTCTCGTTATTTCTCGTTTCTCATTTCCCCTTACCGATAGAACCTGTGGCGGGTTGGATAGATGGTGTGTATTGTCTTCTCCAGTTCCCCCGCCCTAAAGGGCTAAGGATTATCGGTTATATTGCATATAACCCTAAAGGTTGTTTTGTAGGGGCGGGTCATCGGAATGCAGAGCAATGCATCCATTGTTAAAGACCCGCCCTTGTTCCAAAATGCGGCATGGATTGGCGGCAACGGCGGGCGGGTGTGCGCTCTGTGGATATATCCGCCATTCCGACCACCCGCCCCTACCGGAATTGTCCGTAAAAAGTGGGGCGAAAAAGATGTAAGTAATCCATAGGGCTGAAGCCACGGGGCTAGATACATATCTGTGTATCAAGAATTTCCCTTATGAATGCTCCGTAAAAGAGCGAATGGTGTGCCTGCCGTTCACTGTTGTCACTGCTGTTCACTTTAGTTCACTTCCGTTCACTCACCGCTATCCACCGTCGTTTGCCTCGCTTCCCATCCTTCCTTATTATTACAGTATTCCCCTGCGGAATCCGCATACCATCGGCAAATGCCCGACCCACTGCCCGATGTTTACCCGAACTCAATAGAAGTGCCAGCAAGAACCAGCGAGGAGATGCTCTCATGCGCGTTGTGGCGATGTTACTGGCAGGCGGCGAAGGAACACGGCTTACGGTGTTGTCCCACCAACGGGCAAAACCGGCAGTGCCCTTTGCCGGAAAATACCGCATTATTGATTTTACCCTCTCCAATTGTGTCAATTCCGGCATTTACAATGTCGCCGTGCTGACCCAATATCGCCCTCATTCGTTGAATCGTCATATCGGCATTGGTCGTCCGTGGGACTTAGACCGGATGCGCGGCGGGGTGCAATTGTTGCAACCCTATCAGGGGCGCAAACATCAGGAATGGTATCGCGGCACGGCAGATGCCGTATTGCAAAACCTTTCGTATTTGGATGATACCCGCGCCGATACGGTGATTATTTTGTCCGGCGACCATATTTATAAGATGGACTACCGCCAGATGTTGGCGTTCCATCAGGATAAAGATGCGGACATGACTGTGGCGGTGATGGATGTGCCATTGGAGCAAACCGACCGCTTCGGCATTATGACGGTCAACCGCCAGAACCGCGTCACCGAATTTAGCGAGAAGCCCAAAGCCCGCGACAAAGGCACCCTCGCCAGCATGGGGATTTATATCTTCGGGGCAGATGTATTGAAAGAAGAACTCACCAAAGCCGCGCAACAAAACAGCGATTTGGATTTCGGCAAACATCTCATCCCCGGCATGATTGAAAATATGAAGGTTTACGCCTACCCCTTTGAAGGGTATTGGGTGGATGTGGGAACGATTGATTCCTACTGGGAGACCAGCATGGAGATTTTAGAACCGGATTCCCCGCTTCACCTTTATGACCGTTCGTGGACGATTCACACCCCCAGTCAGGAACGCCCGTCGGGGAAATTTGGTCCGCAAAGTCAGGCACACCAGAGCATGATATGTAACGGGTGCGTGATTCGCGGGCAGGTGGAACATTCGGTGTTATCGCCGGGGGTTTATGTGTCGCCGGGGGCGATTGTGCGCGATTCGATTGTAATGAACGATACGTGGATTGGTCCGGGTGCAGTGCTGGATCGGGTGATTGTGGACAAAGAAGTGGTAATTGGGGCGGGAGTGCATCTTGGCTATGGCGACGACAATACGCGCAACAAAGAACTTGGCGACAAAATGGATACAGGCGTGACGGTGGTGGGCAAAGGGGCGCATATCCCGCCCAACGTGCGAATCGGGCGCAATGTACTGATTAACGCCAACGTAGACGAGGAAAAATTCGCCCCCTTTGGCGACCATGTGCCAAGCGGAGAGAGTATTGGGTAGGGCGTATTGAGAAAAGGGCGGCAGACAAATTCTTGCGTTTGAAAATCCGGTTTTCTCTGCCGTTCGCTGACCAATAATCACGAACCACTATTTTAGGAGCAATCCCAATGGCAACTCTATCCGCGTTGGCGTTGATTATGGCGGGCGGAGCCAGTACCGCCCTGAATGTGCTGACCACGCTTCGGTCGGAGGCGGCACTGCCGTTTGGCGGCAAATACCGCATTATTGATTTCCCCCTCTCCAACTGTGTCAACAGCGACATATTTTCGGTGGGGGTATTAACCCAATTCCAGCCCCGTTCGCTGAACGAACATATCAGCAATGGTCGCCCGTGGGATTTGGACCGCTCCACCAACGGGGTGCGCTTATTACAACCGTACCAGAACACACCGGGGCAAACGGGGGTGTGGCAGGATGGCACGGCGGATGCGGTGCGCTTCCATCTGGATTTCCTGCGCGAATCGGATGAAGATTTGGTGCTGATTCTGGCGGGCGACCATGTGTATAA
>CBKYSX010000558.1:0-3651 GCA_966690745.1 uncultured Ardenticatenales bacterium | reverse complement strand
TCTGGAAGATGTAGAATTGGCGTGGCGGGCGCAAAAGGCGGGCTGGGTCTGTAAATATGTGCCGGAGGCAACCGTACTCCATCATACCAGCGCGACATCCGGCGAAGGGTCGCCCTTCAAGCAACAGTTATTGGGGCGCAATAAAGTGTGGTTGGTGGCGCAACACGCCCGCTTGCGGGATCTGCTCTTGATTATGGCGTATGACGCGATGGCGGTGGTATGGGGGTTGGTGCGCCGGGGCAATCCGCATCATTTGATTGGACGGTTGCGGGCATTGCCTGCGTTGCCTGCGATTTTGCGGGAGCGCACGGCGGGAACCGCACGGCATATCGAACCCGCGCCTTTGCCCTGGCGGGTTCCTTCGCGCTATGCACATTTGGGATAGCTTTAGAAGTTGCGCACTTCAAGCGGG
Source organism: uncultured Ardenticatenales bacterium (assembly GCA_966690745.1). Classification (GTDB taxonomy): domain Bacteria; phylum Chloroflexota; class Anaerolineae; order Ardenticatenales; family Ardenticatenaceae; genus CBKYSX01. The sequence goes on along the minus strand of CBKYSX010000558.1, from coordinate 3,239 downwards.
TATGGAGGTTAAAAATAATTCCCTGTGGGAATTATTTTTAACCTCAACTGCGTAACGCCTAACCTTATTTTCGCGCCGCTTTTAGCCCTAAAAATCCCCCGACGACAATCCCCGAAAAGTTCGCCAGCCAATCTGTTAAGGACAAACTGCGCCCCGGAATAAAGCCCTGTGATAACTCCTCCACCGAAATGAGGGTGAGGATAACCAGGGGCGCAAGCGCAAAGTGCCATTGACCGAAGGGTCGGGTACGGGGGAAGGCGAAGGTGACCAAAAAGGTCAGCGTTCCCAGGATGGCGAAATGAGCAACTTTATCCCCACCGGGAAAGCCATATAAAAAGCCAAAATAGCGCGGTGCCAGCCCTTGATTGGCAATGATGATAATGGCGATAACGGTCAGGATAGCGGCAATTGCCAGAAGTTGTTTCACGGGTTCTCAAATGTGTTGATCATATTGACGCGTATAGAGAAACGACAACCCACCCCCTAACCCCCTCCCAAGAGGGGGAACACATCATTCTCTATACACTATTCTGATTTGCTAATCCACTTTTCAGAGGGCTTATGCCATTGCGCGTTTGCGGCGGTGGGCGTTGGTTTTGTGAATGTAGGCGGCGGCATCGGGTGTTTTACAGCCGGTTTCGCCATGATCTACATACACAGCACCGATTTGGTCGGCAACGGCGAGGGCGCGGGCTTCCATGTCGGGATTGCGCGTACCAAAGTTAATCAGGGCATTATTCATCGCTTCCCGTACCCTATTCTGGCAATTATGAATATCGTTCGCAATTCGATCTAAATAAGGATAGAAATAACTGTCGGGGAGGGAGGAATTGGTGTTGGAAAGATTGGCAATCAGATGCCAGCCTGCCCGCGCCAGCCATTCGTTATCAGAACGGGTCCATTGCTCCAGCGTTTCAGGGTCAATCGTAGCATGGTTGGCAAGCGCGATTACGGCATCGGTAAGAACGTAATTGTCACTATCCCGCACCCACCGCTCCACATCGGCGGCGGTGACTTTTTTGGGGTCGGCGATTTTCATGGCAAAAATACGAGCATCATGATTTCCTGTTGCCCATAACGCTTCAACAATGGCATGATTTTTCTTTACCTTTTTTTGTAAGGCATTGAGGCTCCCGTAACTAACCCCATACATGGGTTCCTTAACGCCATGTCGGGCATAGATTTTGCGGTTTTGGTCGGTTCCAAAAGATTCCAGCGTTTGTAAGACTTCCTGGGCGTTCATTGCGTCACTCCTTGTCGCGGCGGGTCTGTTTTTAACTATAACCATAAGGTGCGACAAGATCGGTTACTGTTAGTTGGGTTGTAATCTTAGCTCTACTTCGTCGGTGGGTCTTCCATGTGTAATGATGAGATTCCATAAATCACTACGCCATGCCGTCCGTCCTTCTTCCCTCGAAATATAGGCTTGCACAATATAGGTATCCTTGGGAACAATTTTGGATTTGTCGTAGGCAATGGCAAAGGGAACCGACAGCCCCCCTGTACTGGGGATAAAGGCTCTTGACACAAAGGTCGCGGGTCCGTCTACCCGTTCAAAACTATAAATTTCTATCGTCACCATTTCCCCGGCGGGGGGTGGTGGTTCGGCAGTAAAAACCAATGACCCACTAACAACTCCTGTGCCTGTCCCCGTAACACATCCCGAAAGCACCATCACGACAATGGTGAGAACTATACTTAAGACGCGTTGTTGCATGGAAAAATTCCCGTGTTTTCGCCGCCTCTGTTCAGTATGAACCAGAGCGGCACTGCTTCCTCAATCACCTTACTTCATAACCGACTATTGACTATTGCCTTCGTTCTACCACAATTTCGATATTTTCCGTGGGGTTCCCGTTGGTAAGTACCAGATGGGTGGTGGTGGTACGCCAAACCACTTCACCCTCTACTTCAATGGTTGCCGCAATGCTATACGTGCCGCGCCGCTCAATTTGGGAAGGATCATATTGAAGGGTAAAGGGAATGGGCACCTGACGGCTGGGGCGGATACGTTGTTGGGCGATCACGGTAGCAGGCGCATCTTGCCGGGAAATATCCAACAATTGCACCCGAATCACGGCATCGGCGGGCATACCTATCCGTTCACGATATGCGACAGAGCCGCTAATGACTCCCAATTCTCCTGCATCCCCACTTTCCGAATCAGACCCTGCGTTTACGGTACACGCGACTACTATCATTGAAAGAACGAAGAGTAAAAGCATTTGCACCCATTTCAGATTCATGGGGGTATCCTTTCGGCGTGTGTGGCGGCATCACCATCTGTATATTCTCTGTGTTTATGCCAAAACTACGTGATGGGGCAATAAAAGGTTCCTAAGTAAGAGAGCGGAGAGGGGAGAAACATAGAGTTGGTGCGTGATGCGTGGTGCATGAGTTCGCAAACTTTACCTTTACCGCTTTGGAATCAAAGATTTCACGGTAGAGAATTCGTTTTTTGATAGACCTGAAGGGGCATGGTGAAGGGGCTGGGAAGTTCGGCGGCAAGGCGGTAGCGGGTGGCGAAGTCAGGATGGTTAACGATGTCCCCCATCATCCACGCAAAATCAGCGACATAGACAAAATAATCCGGCTCCGCCTCCCAAAAGTTGGCATCTACATCTAGGGTTGCGCCGTTGGTACGATAGCGGGGGTCTACCAAGCCGATTAAATCTACAATGGGGCGGTCGCCAAAATAGCCCAGATAGCCGATTTCCACATAGGCAACAGTGCTATCGGGCGGGGTGTTCGTATTCAACCACGTTGCCAGCCCTTTATATTCCTCCGCCCGTTGATCCCCCTGTAGATTCATCAACCCGTTAATGTTGCGATAGCCGACTGTACCCAGAAAGGCAACCAGCAAAATCATGACGATACTCTTTGCCCAAATATTTGGAATCCTTAGCAACGCGCCCCACCCCAGCCCGACGACCAATTGAATCCCAAAAAGGATAGGAAGCATATACCACCAGTAGGGAGGGGCTTCCAAGAGGGTATAGGCAGTTAAGAAAAGTCCAATCCAAATCAGAGGTATTAGTAAGGGGCGGGCACGTCCGATGGCAACCGCGATTCCCGTGAGTCCCAACGGGATTAAGGCGGAAATAAAAGGTGTAATCCCATAGGCTCTAAAGTGTCCGGGCAACCATTCTGTGAGCAGACGTTGGGTAAAGGTAATCCCACCCCAGTTGTCCCCTTGCTCTAATTTGGCAGAGGCACTATTGGGAAGGATTGCACCAAAG
>CBKYSX010000557.1:0-3660 GCA_966690745.1 uncultured Ardenticatenales bacterium | reverse complement strand
GGGATGATTTACGCGATGACTTAGAACAGCTCCGCGCCGAGGTGGCAACTCTGGCACTGCGTCCGCCGCTTCCCGCCAGCAATGCCGGAACCTTTACACCCATCACTGCTCTGCATGGGGTGGGTAGTTCTTTTGCCGGGAAACTGAACGCGGCGGGGATTCATACGGTTAGCGATTTGCTCTCTGCCGTTGCCAGCCCTGATGCACGGAATCGCCTTCTGGCAACGGACATCAGCCCCGCCCGTCTCCGTCGCTGGAGCCGCGAAGCCGACCTGCTTCGTTTGCATGGGTGCGGTACGAACGAAGTCATGTTACTGGACAGTGCAGGGATTACGAGTACCGCCTCCCTTGCTACCGAAGACCCCCGCAACCTCTACGAACGGCTCCGTGCTACCGCCCAACAGCGTGGCGACATGCCCCCCCCTGCCTATGCGTGGGTCGAATCGTGGGTGGCGCAGGCGCAACACCTGCCGCCTGTGGTTGAGTGGTAAACGATTTTAGGCGGCAAAAAGCACGTGTTCTGCTTCAGCAGGAACCGCGATTGGCACGAAATAATCGGCAGGAAACAGATAATCCTCACCCGTTTCATCTATTACCCGCAGATAATGACTTCGTTCTGCTGATTCATCAGGCAATATCTGATAGACAGTACGAAGTTTGAGATCATCTTTATAGCCATCGTTTTTGATACAAATAACGTAGTGGGATTCACTGTTCATAGTGTTACTCAAGAAAACGCTTAATTTTCATTCGGCGTTTTCCAATACCGTGTGCCTCGTACCAATGAAGTTCTGCAAGCCTAAGTTCTTCACTTGGTAATCGAACATAGGCAATCCCTTTGAGTTTACGCCATCGCCCATCGCCGTATTGTTCCTTCAATTGGACTAATTCCCGAATCGAATTGCCAACTGCAATAATTTCCACGTTTCGAATGGGCTTAATAACCTCGAAGTCCATTGATTTGTCCTTGTTACCAAGTATGTGGCTTTAGTATAGTCCGTTCTCGTGCCAAAGTATAGATGATTTTTGCCTTGCCCTGATTAAAGGGATCAAGGGAATCATCGAACGTTACAGATTCTGACTTATGGACAAAATCGAAACCATAGAGGGGTATCTGTTTCAGTAGATTTAGTAGATTCTGTAGATTTCGTCACTTAATCTGCGCCTCGCCAATTTGACATAACGCATCTTCCATCCCCCAAATTTCCAGCACCCTCGCACCCTTTGACATCCCCCCTTCCAAAAACTACAATTCTATTAGCGTCATAACGCATTGCATTAAAAGAACAAGAACAAGCAAATCAGGAGGCAATATCATGGCAAAAAACAGTGTGCAAAAACAAGCCGAGAAACTTCAGGACAATGTGAACGGGGCAGTGAAGGACGTAAAAGAAAATCTGAACCACGTCCAGGAACAGGCAAAAGAAGCGTTGCACGACGTTCAAGACAAAGCCAAAGAAACCGTTAGCAATGCTCAAAGCAAAGCCGAAGATGCGCTCCACGATGCCCAGGACAAGGCAAAGTCTGTGTATAAAGATGTGAAATCGGAAGCACAGGCGAAGGTAGACCAAATCACCGGCAAGCCCCAAAAGAAATCGGGTCCGGCAGGCTATCAAATCGTTTTGGCACTCTTGGCAATCATTGCCGTGATTGGCGTTGCCTGGTATCGCAGTCAAGAAGTCTAAGCGATACTAACTCCCTTTCTAAATCAAATCCACCCTGCAAAGGGTGGATTTTTGTTTATTAAACCGGCCCACCGAATTCTGTCTTTCTCTGTGGACTCTGTGGTTGATTTGTCGTTCTGCCGTCACTTCCGTTCACGATCCGGGGACGGGTCACAAGTTCCATTTTGGGAATAGTAGTGGGCATTTGACCCGCTCCTATAACGACATCTTACACTCTGGTTGTTATCGTTCCTGTCGTCACTTCCGTTTACTGTCGTTCACTAATCACTGACCACTCATCACGAACCACTCTCTTTTCCCAAAAGGTGCTATAATTTCCTCTGTTTCTTTGCCAACCCTAAAGAACCCTGTCGTGCGCCTTTGCGAGCGGAGGCGCATGTTCTTGTACCTTGTAAATTGAAAAGGCGCACCGATCGTACGCCTTTATGCAATACCCACTACTCACTACCCTAGGAGTGCCCGGTCGTGTTAAAAAGAATGATGAACGCCGTTTTCGGCGACCCCAATCAGAAAGCCATTGCGAAGATTCAGCCCCTTGTGGACAAAATCAACGCCCTCGAATCTACCTATCAAAGCCTCTCCGATGGGGCATTGCGCGAAAAGACCGCCGAATTTAAACAGCGATTGGCAAAAGGCGAAACGCTGGACGATATTTTGCCCGATGCCTTTGCCGCCGTGCGTGAAGCGGCACGGCGCACCATCGGGTTGCGCCATTATGATGTGCAGATGATCGGGGGGATTGTTCTGCATCAGGGCAAAATTGCCGAAATGAAAACCGGGGAAGGGAAAACCCTTGTTGCTACCCTGCCCCTATATTTAAACTCATTGGAAGGCAAAGGGGTACACCTTGTCACCCCCAACGACTACCTTTCCAAAGTGGGCTGTCAATTGATGGGTCCGGTTTATTCGGCGTTAGGGGCAAGCGTCGCCGTCATCCAAAGCCAGGGCGAAGATGGCGTGTTCCAACCCGCCTTCATCTTTGACCCCGACTTTAATTCTGACGATGACCGCTTGCAACATCTACGGCGGGTGCCCCGTACCGATGCCTACCGCGCCGATATTTTGTATGGAACCAATAATGAATTTGGCTTTGACTATTTGCGGGACAACATGGTGCGTTCTCTGCGCCAAAAAGTGCAACGGGAATTGAATTACGCCATAGTGGACGAAGTGGACAACATTTTGATTGACGAAGCGCGTACCCCGTTGATTATCTCCGGTCCGGCAGACGAACCGAGCGATATGTACGGGAAGATGGCGCAAATCGTCCGCAACTTCAAAGCCATTCCGCAACGCCAATATGACGAACTCGCCAAAGCCGCCGATCAGGGGGACGAAGAAGCAGAAGCCGAAATAGCCCGCTATCAATATGTGCGTGACGAAAAAACCCGCCAGACGACTGTATTGGACTCGGGAACCGAACGGGCGGAACGGGCATTAGGGATTGACAACATCTATGACCCCAAGAACTTTGAGGTTGCCCACTATCTGGACAATGCGGTACGTGCCCTCGGCTTGTACGAACGGGACAAAGAGTACATCGTTTCCGATAAGGGTGAGGTCATTATCGTTGACGAATTTACCGGGCGGTTGATGTATGGTCGCCGTTTCAGCGAAGGGTTGCACCAGGCGATTGAAGCCAAAGAAGGCGTGACGGTCCAACGGGAAAACCTGACGCTGGCGACGATTACCTTCCAAAATTACTTCCGAATGTACAACAAATTGGCGGGGATGACCGGTACTGCCACCACCGAAGCGGAAGAATTCGGTAAGATTTACAGTCTGGATGTGGTCGAAATTCCGACCCACCGTCCCAATGTCCGTGATGATTATGCCGATGGCGTTTACAAAAACGAGAACGGTAAATATCGCGCCGTTGTCAACGAAATTAAAGAAAAACATGAAGAAGGTCGCCCGGTGCTGGTGGGGACGGCAACCATCGAACATTCCGAAAAACTATCTCGGATGCTCGGAC
>CBKYSX010000556.1:0-3666 GCA_966690745.1 uncultured Ardenticatenales bacterium | reverse complement strand
GGGGTATGCGCCCGCCAATGCAGTCGTGGCGGTGGCGGGGGGTGTCACCCACGGTCAGGTGGTGGATCGGGTTGGGGGATTATTGGGGGCATGGCAGGGAACGCATACCCTCACCACCATACCCTATGTTGGCAAGCCGGAGGCACGGGTGACAGTGACCAACCGTCCTGTTGAACAAACCCATATTGTACTGACCACCCACGCCCTGCATCGCCACCATCCTGATCGTTTTGCTCTCGCACTCCTCAATAGCGTATTGGGCGAGGGCATGAGTTCGCGCCTGTTTGTGGAAATTCGGGAAGAGCGGGGGCTGGCATATTCAATCTACTCGTATGTCACCGCCCTCAATGATACCGGAACCTTCAGCGTTTACGCGGCGGTGGATCAGGAGCAAACCGAAACAACGATTCAGGCGATTCTGGCGGAATTGCACCGCTTACGTGAAGAACCGATAGGGGAGGAAGAACTGGGCTACGCCAAAGCCTATGTGCGCGGCAGTTTGTTGTTAAGCCTGGAACATAGCGGAACCAATGCGGGCTGGGTGGGCAATCGTTTAATCACCAGCAATACCATTCCCACCCCGGAAGAAGTGGTCGCTCAATTTGAACGGGTCACGAGTGCCGATATTCAACGGCTGGCGCGGGAATTGTTCCGTGATGAGGCATTGTTATTGAGTCTGGTCGGTCCGGTAAACGAACAACGGGACTGGCAAGCCTTACTGCGGGTAGAATAAAAAAAGCCACCTGTAAATGGGTGGCTTTTTTCTGAATCGTATTCGGCTTAATCAAAGAATGCTTTGTTCTTAGCAATGTAGGATGTCCATTGTTCCGGGGTGGAAACATCTTCAAAAATGGCTTCCACAGGACATTCCGGGACACACGCGCCACAGTCAATACATTCGTCCGGGTGAATGTAGAATTGGTCCGGTCCTTCGTAGATGCAGTCTACGGGGCAAACTTCGACACAGGCAGAGTCCTTGGTATCCACGCAAGGTTCGGCGATGATGTAAGGCATTCGGTATCTCCTTTATCGCTGTCTTAGAGTGAATTATGAAGACAGGACTAATGGGATTTATCTTTTAGCTTGGTACAAATTGCTGGAATTAACTGTAGCACACTGTTGGTACTTTTGCAATCCCGGTTTTGTACAGTAGAACACTCAAGAATGGTAACAATTGTCAATATTCTTGTATATAATCAGTGCAATTACAGTGTCATAAAATACATATCCCGTTGATTGACAAGCAGTCCGTTTTTCATCAAAATGAAGAGAACGAATGCTTGTTCTGCCGGTAATGAAGATGGAGTCGTACCGATATGCGAATTTCGACCAAAGGGGAATACGGATTACGCGCCCTGTTTGATTTGGCGCAACATACGGGTGAGGGTCCGGTGCAATCCGCCCATATTGCCCAACGCCAACAAATCCCCGAAAACTACCTGAGCCAGCTTCTGCTGATTATGCGGAATCATGGTTTAATCAAGAGTATCCGCGGTCCGCAAGGGGGGCATTTGTTGGCGCGCCCTGCTATAGAAATCAATCTGGGTGAGGTGCTGACGGCATTGGAAGGACCGTTCCTGCCGATGGAATGTGTCAACCCCGATTTCACCGATTGCGCCCTTCTGGATATGTGCGTGATTCGGGATGTTTGGCGTGATCTGAAAGCTGCCACCGATGATGTGCTTTCCTCCACCACGCTAGCCGACCTTCTGCAAAACCGCGCCCAACGCGAAACCGAAGCCATGTACTACATATAGAAAGGAGATATAAGAAATAAGAGAAACTGCGGGTCGTTTCTCCTTTCTTATATCTCCTTTCTCTTATCTCTTATGAACTACCCCAATACCCTGCTCGTTTCGCCCGCCTGGGTGAATGAGCGCATCAATGAAGATGCGATTGTAATTTTGGATGTTCGCGCCGGAACCGGCTACGCTGCCTTTGCAAAAGCACATCTGCCCAACGCCCGTCCTTTTTCTATTCCCCATTGCAAAGGTGCCATACAAGGCACACCGGATGGGTTGGATGATGAAGCAATGGCGCAACAATTGGGCGACTTGGGGGTAGAGCCGCGCCAGACCGTGGTAGTGTATGACGATGGCTTGAGCCACACCGCCACGCTGGGATTCTGGGCATTGGAATATATGGGGCAGGAACAGGTTTATATCTTAGAGAGGGGGATAGAAGGGTGGCAACGGGCAGGCTTGCCTGTCGTCAAAGAGAATCCGCGATGGCAGACCACCACCTATTCCTGTAATCCGCGCCGTACCCGCACCCATGCCAGTGATATTCTTGCTGAATCCCATCACTTGTTGGATGTACGCGGGGTGCAAGAATACCACGCCGCCCACATTGAAGGCGCGAGCCATTGTTGTTGGACAGAACTCGTCCAAGACCTCCAGACCCTCACCCTGCTTTCCCCCTCCGACCTCTCTGTTAAACTCACTGCCCTTAATCTATTTCCCCATCAAGAAATCACCACCTACTGCCGCTCCGGAGCAAGGGCGAGCTTTGTTTACTTTGTGTTGCGGATGATGGGATGGGAACGGGTGCGCCTTTACGATGGTTCGATGAATGATTGGCTGTTGCGCGAACAGCCGGTCGTGGCGGGCTAGGGAAGTACTCTGTAAACGAAGGGACCCACTCTACATGGGCGACCACAAGGGTACGCCCCTAAAGGAAGACATCCTTTGACAAGGATACTTGACGTAAAACAACCGTTACCCCGACGAGGAGAGCACCGCCACCCGCGAGGGGAACCATCGATCCCGCAGACGCATAAAGGGAAGTTCAACAAGGATATAAAGCGCGATTCCCCACAAAATCGAACCGATGATATAGAAGGCGGCGTATCCATACCACCCTGACCCCGCTAGCCAGCCCCGTGGCTCCATAATTGTGCGGGTAATAATTTCAACGGGTAGATGCCATAAATAAATCGAATAAGAATAACTACCCAGCCGTCCTAAAAAGCGGGCAATTGCCGATGGCTGGAAATCAAAGGCTAAAAAGCCGAGCAACAGGGCGGCACTCCCCAGACTAAAAAAGTTGTACCCCACAATATTGAGCCAGGGCAGATGTTCAGGAAAAAGAAACGCAGGGAACAACAGTAAACTTCCTGCAACCACCAAGCCATATCGCCACCGCCGCCACCATTGCGCCTCTGCCAATCCTCGAAAATGCCACCAATAGCCCATCAGTGCGCCGAACATCAAGCCATCCAGCCGCATATGTGTAGGGAACCGATGCACATACACATCAAATTCAATCGTCAGCCCGATCATCAGGCGCAATAAGAAACAGCCGATGGCAATCAGGGCAAAGAGGAGCGGGATGTGACGGAAGGGATTACGTTGGGGTGTGGCACGGGCTACCCAAAAGGCAGTAAAGCCCGATAACAATAAATAAAAATGCTCTTCTACTGCCAAAGACCAGGTATGAAGCCAGAGATTCCCTACATAATTTTGTAGAAAGAGCAGTTCCCCGATCAATTGGCGCGGCTCCACCGGGGCATAAAGATAAGCACCCGCTATGGTTAGTACCCATAACGAAGGATATAACTTCAACGCTCGCCGCGCCAAAAAACGGGGAATATTTACCGCCTCTGTCTTTTGATATTCCCGATAGAGTAGTCCGGACACCAAAAAGCCAATACATACAAAAAACATA
>CBKYSX010000555.1:0-3672 GCA_966690745.1 uncultured Ardenticatenales bacterium | reverse complement strand
CTTATCAATGACCACGCTTCACTAATCACTCCCGTACTGCCGTGCCCGTTTGACATCCCCCCTCCGTTGTGATATAGTCTGCCTCCGTTAGCCTCACCCCCGAATAGGGCGGTTGGGGCGTTCTTTTGCTCTGTTGTCGCCAAACGGCGGTCACGGTGCTTTACCACCCGTGACCGTCTTTTATGGAAAAAATCGGTTGCCTGATTTCCCTCCATTATGGAAGGAAAATGGACAACCTGAAGCTCAGAGGGATACACAAGTGCCGACGATTAATCAATTGGTACGCAAAGGGCGGACACTCAGCCGCCGCAAAACCAAAGCTCCGGCATTCCGCGTCAATCTGAACGCGATTAAGGGTCGCCCCATTCCTAACCCGAAAGGTGCCCCCCAACGTCGCGGTGTCTGCACCGTGGTGCGGACCGCCACGCCGAAGAAGCCGAACTCGGCACTTCGCAAGATTGCACGGGTACGCTTGACGAATGGTGTCGAAATCACCGCTTATATTCCGGGCGAAGGTCACACGCTTCAAGAACACAACGTGGTTCTGGTACGCGGTGGTCGGGTCAAGGACTTGCCGGGGGTTCGCTATCACATCGTTCGTGGGGCATTGGACTGCGGTGGTGTAGTAGACCGCAAACGCGGCCGTAGCAAATATGGTACCAAGAAGAAGGGTGCCGCACCTGTCAAAAAACGCTAATTTTCAGGTTCCACTGCACAATTAGTTGCACGAACCGTAGACTCCTTAAAGCCCTTGAATGGGCTGACAGACTGAGCTTCACGCTCCCTCTCGGTGGGGTCGGGCTTTTATGCCCGATGCGAAGTCGGCTGTGTCTACGGTTCGCTTCCCACCGACGAGGGAGTTTTGTTTTCGAGAGAGAGGAGAAATGGAGAAAGGAGAAAGGAGACGATGGTTAAAAGTCTCACTCTTCACTCTTCACACTCCACTCTTCACTCTTAAGAGGAGTACGACCCATGTCTCGACGTGCTCGCGCCACCCAACGTGAAGTATCACCCGATCCGAAGTACGGGAGCGAAACGGTGGCACGCTTTATCAACAAAGTGATGACCCGGGGCAAGAAAAGCACCGCTCAGGGCATTGTCTACGGCGCGATTGACATTTGTGAACAACGGTTGAACCAACCGGGAATACAAGTGTTCGAGCAAGCCATGCGAAACATCACCCCGATGATGGAAGTTCGCCCGCGCCGGGTGGGGGGTTCCACCTATCAGGTGCCGATGGAAATCCGCGCCGACCGCCGCCTCAGCCTTGCCCTGCGCTGGCTGACTGCCGCGTTCCGCAATCGCAACGGGCGTTCCTCCGTGGAAAAGCTTGCCGCCGAATTGATGGACGCATTCAATAACACCGGTAGTGCCGTGAAAAAGAAAGAAGATACCCACCGGATGGCGGAAGCAAACAAGGCGTACAGCCACTTCCGCTGGTAAGGTTTGGAGAACGGTAGCAATTTCGTATTCCGTAGTCCGTATGGCGTAACGCCAAATCGTTTTTAGAAATGGGTCGTTTACGCAATACGCAATACGCAATACGAAACGGGGAACGTTGCTCTTTGGAGGAGAAGAACCCCCACCCCCGTTTCTCTACAGAGGTGATTTATGGCTTATGATTTAAACAAGATCCGCAATATCGGTGTCATTGCCCACATTGACGCGGGCAAAACGACCACCTCCGAACGTATCTTGTTCTACACCAACAAAACGCACCGCATCGGGGAAGTACACGAAGGCGGGGCGACGATGGACTGGATGGAACAAGAGCGTGAGCGCGGGATTACGATTACGGCGGCGGCAACCACCACCCAGTGGCGCGACCACCAAATCAACCTGATTGACACGCCGGGTCACATTGACTTTACGGTTGAAGTACAACGTTCCCTCCGTGTTTTGGACGGCGGGGTCGTGGTCTTCGACGCGGTGGCAGGGGTTGAACCGCAATCGGAAACGGTGTGGCGGCAAGCTGACCGCTATGGCGTTCCCCGCATTTGTTTTATTAATAAGATGGACCGCACGGGCGCGAATTTTGAGCGCACCATTCAGATGATTATTGATCGTCTGAAAGGCAACCCGGTGCGAATCCAATTGCCGATTGGTGCTGAAGATAAATTCAAGGGTGTGATTGACCTGATCACCAACGAAGCCTTGATTTACGTTGATGATTTGGGCAAGACCAGCGAGCGCGTTGAAATTCCCGCCGATATGGTCGAGGAAGTTGCTACCGCCCGCGAAACCATGATTGAAAAAATCGCTGAAACCGATGAAGAGTTGACGTTGAAGTTCCTGGAAGGGGAAGAAATCTCCATCGAAGAACTGAAAGACGCGCTCCGTCGGGCAACGATTGGCATGAAACTCGTCCCTGTCATGGCAGGTGCGGCTCTGCGGAACAAGGGAGTTCAACCCTTGTTGGATGCGGTGGTAGATTACCTGCCGTCGCCGCTCGATATTCCGCCGACCAAAGCCCTCCATCCGAATGACCCGGAAACGGAAATCCTTTGTTATTCTGATCCTGATGCCCCTCTGGCGGCACTTGCCTTCAAAATTGCGGTAGACCCCTTCGTGGGTCGCCTCGCCTTCGTTCGTGTCTACTCCGGTACACTGCGAACCGGCGAAAGCGTGATGAATACCACGCAAGGCAAACGGGAACGGATTGGTCGGATGGTGCGTTTGCACGCCAACCAACGGGAAGACATTACCGAAATCAAGGCAGGGGACATCGGCGCGATTCTCGGACCGAAAAACTCTTTCACCGGGGACACGCTGGCAAACGAAAATGCACCGTTGGTGTTGGAGAAAATCTCCTTCCCCGAACCGGTTATCCGCGTCGCTATCGAGCCGAACTCGAAAGCCGACCAGGACAAAATGGGTGAAGGCCTGCGCCGCCTTGCTGAAGAAGACCCGACTTTCCGCGTTGAAGGCAACAAGGAAAGTGGTCAAACTGAAATTGCCGGGATGGGCGAACTCCACCTGGAAGTGATTGTAGACCGCCTGATGCGCGAATTTAAGGTGAGCGCGAAGGTAGGTCGTCCGCAGGTGGCATACCGCGAAACCATTACCCGGGAAGTCACGGCGCGTGGTACCTTCAAACGCCAATCCGGTGGTAAGGGTCAATACGGCGATTGTCTCGTCGAATTCAGCCCCACCGAAATGGGTCAAGGCTTTGTCTTTGAAAACGGGGTCGTCGGTGGACGTATTCCCCGCGAATACATTCCCGCGATTGAAGCCGGTATCAAAGAAGCCCTTGAAGGCGGTGTGATTGCAGGCTACCCGATGGTAGACGTAAAAGCCCGCGTGATTGACGGCTCCTACCACGAAGTAGACTCCAGCGAAATGGCGTTCAAAATCGCCGGTTCGATGGCGTTGAAAGAAGCCGTACCCAAAGCGGGTCCTGTGATTATGGAACCGGTGATGCGGGTCGAAGTCGTGGTTCCGGAAGAATTTACCGGTTCCATTGTCGGCGACATTTCCAGCCGCCGGGGACAAATCGAAGGCATGGAACCGCGTGGCGATGGTAGTACCACCGTTAAAGCCTTTGTACCTTTAAGTGAAATGTTCGGGTACGCCACTGATGTTCGTTCGGCAACGAGCGGACGCGGTACGTTCTCGATGGAATTCGCCCGCTACGAAGCCCTCCCCAAGAATTTGGCGGATGAGGTGATTGCA
>CBKYSX010000554.1:0-3673 GCA_966690745.1 uncultured Ardenticatenales bacterium | reverse complement strand
GAAGCCCAAACCTTTCAGCAAGAGCGTACCCAGGCAGAAACAACCCTACGCGACGTGGAGCAAGCCATCGCCGCCAGCCGCCCCGATGCGCTACGCCAGACGGTAGAACAACATCGTACGCAGTTAGCTGTATTAGAAGAACAAATTACGGGGTGGCAACGCGCCGAAGCCACGCTTACCGACACCTTGAATCGCCTGATTCAACGCCGGACCAGCCGCCACACTCGTGCCGGGCAATTGCAACAGGAAAGTGCAACGCTGGCGGAGCGCATTGCTACACTGGAACGTGCCGCCCTCGCCGCCGATGAACAATTCCATACCGCTCAATCCGAAATCCAACCTTTAGAGCAGGAATTGGCGACCAATGAGGAAGCATTGGCGGCATTGGAAGAAGAACAACAAGCCGCCCGCCGCCGACGTCACGAACGGGATGAGCAATTTCACACCGCACAAATGACTTTTCGCGGGGCGGAAGAACGGTTGAGCCATCTGAAAGAGCAAATTGAAACTGATTTGGGGATGGTGGGGCTAAGTTATGTGCAGGAAGATGAAACGTTGATTCAGCAAGCCGTTCTACCCATAGAGGAGTTGGTGACATCCCTGCCCAAAGTCGTGGAATTGCCGGAGGGGTTGGAAAATGATGTGCGCCGCCTGCGCCGCCGGGTCGGGTTATTAGGGGCAGTGAACCCTGATGCGCCCGCCGAATATGCCGAACTGGACGAACGGTTTACCTTTTTAACGGAACAATCGGGCGACCTTGAAAAAGCCTGTGCCGATTTGCGTCGCATCGTTCAAGAATTGGATGGCATCATGCGGGAACGGTTCACCACCACCTTTATTGCGGTGGAAAAAGCGTTCCGCGATTATTTTGTGCGCTTATTCGGGGGCGGGCAGGCACATATCGAACTGACCGACCCTGAATATCCAACTACCAGTGGTGTTGAAATTATTGCCCGCCCGCCGGGGAAACGGGCGCAAAGCATCGCCTTATTATCGGGTGGGGAACGCGCCCTGACCGCCGCCGCGCTGATTTTTGCGATTCTGAAAGTCAGCCCCGCCCCCTTCTGTGTGCTGGACGAAGTGGATGCCATGTTGGACGAAGCCAACGTAGGGCGGTTCCGCGATATGTTGATGGAACACGCCGACCACACCCAATTTATCGTTGTTACGCACAATCGCGGCACGATTGAAGCCGCCGATACCATCTACGGCATCTCCCAAAGCGACCCCGGCATTTCCGAAGTGATTTCGCTCCATCTGGATGATGCCGTGCGCCTATCGAAACACTAAACTGTTGAATGGTACGTGGTGCGTGATTTTTCTTGAGAGCGGTTCTCGTCGGAATTGTTTCCAACGAATATCGTGATCACGGAACAGATAGGGTTCCGGTAAAGTCATGCAACACGCAACACGCAACTTCTCATGGAAGACCGCACTTTTTACGCCCTCAGCTATCTCGCATTTTGCCTTGCAATGATTCTGCCCTTCGGCTGGGTTATTTTTAAGGCAAGCCGAAAACCGAAACCACCCCCATCCCCGCGCAAGGATAAACCTAATCAATAGCACGGCTATCTGTCACTCTTGATATTCTGCATATTTGGAGTACCATTAGCGGAAGTGCAGGCCTGTTTTGCCTGCCAAAAGATAACACAGCGAAGTGAGGAAAGTAGATATGAAAAAAGTAACGATGTCGGCTCTGTTGCTCGTCATTCTGTTAATGGTGGCGGCGTGTGGTGGTGGCGGTACCGGTAGCACCGGCGGCGATACAGGTGGTTCGGAAGCCCCCGCCGCCCAGAATGTCACGATTCAAGCATTAACGACCTTGAAATGGGACCCTGCCGCATTGACCGCTCAAGCCGGACAACCTGTGAACATCACCATGACCAGCGATGGCGCGTTGGAGCACAACTTCGTTTGGGCAGATCAACCCGATGCTGATTTCTTGCACCTTGACATCGGGGAAACCGAAACTACCCCTGCCAGCCGCACGTTCGACACTGCCGGAACCTATGAGTTCTACTGTGACATTCCCGGACACCGCGAGGCAGGGATGGTGGGTGAATTGACTGTCAACTAGGTCATCATTCAAATCCAAAAAGACACGCCTTGCGGGGCGTGTCTTTTTGTTGGTAAAAAATAAAGGGACAGAAAAACAGCTCGCCTTGAAACTTTTTTTACCCCAATGACACAGATTTAGGCATTACGCAGTTGAGGGTAAACCTGATTCCCTGAGAGAATTAGATTTACCCTTGTTTCTCGCTTGAAGTGTGTAACTTCTAAGATTGTTAGAATGGGTTTGGTGGCTGGGTCAGGTGTGCGTTATAATGGGCGAATTACCATCCCATCAGCAGAGGTGCGTTCATGGATAACCCCTTACCCGTAACCGTCACCTCGCTCGATGATAATGGTGCGCTATTGATGAAATGGCCCCATATCATTGACAAAGGCAGTATTACCCAGGCATTTCGTGTCATTATGTCAGTACTGGTCTCCGCAGATTCGCCTATTCAGGTTGTGGTGGATTTGCGCGACGACCCCCGCTTTCTGATGAGTGAAACCATCACGGGAGCGTACAAGTCATTTCGACACCCCAACCTCGGCGCGTGGTTGGTGGTGGGCGCAAACCCCCGTGCCCGCATGATCGGGCAAGCCCTTACCACCATGACCCAAAGGAACAACATTCACTGGTTCGATACGATGGAAGCAATGGAAGCGTATCGAAATGAAGAAATATTTGCAGTAGGTCGCTAGAGCTCTACCCTGAGTTCTTTTCTTCATCCGAGGTTCATCCATGGACACCCCCCGTCCTGTTCATATTTCCACATTGGATGCAGTAGGCAACCTGTTAATGGTATGGCCCCGTACCATTGATAAAGGGTCTATTGCAAATGCGTTTCGTTCGATTAAGGGCTTTTTGGATTTATCGAACCAACCGATGTATATCGTGGTTGACCTTCGTAATGACCCGAAATTTATCATGAGCGAAACGATTTTGAATGCTGTCAAAATACACCATCACCCCGCATTGGCGGCGTGGTTGGTGGTAGGCGCAAATGCTCGCGCCCATTTAATCGGGCAGGCAATCATAACGGCAACCCAACAAACTAAAATCTTCTGGTTTGATACGATTGAAGCCGCAGAAGAACATATTGCCGCCCACACCTTACAAACTTCTGATACTCAAATCCTCGCTAAGGAGCGTTGATGACCCAGTTTTTGCCGGTAGACGAACAAGTAAGAATCCTGATGTCAGGCACCGAGTTCGGCGAAGATTCCATGCGCCAACGGATGGAAAGCGAATTGCGCGAACGGCTAAAGGAAGGTCGCCCCTTGCGGGTTTACCTGGGTGTAGACCCCACTGCGCCCGATATTCATCTGGGGCATACCGTACAATTGCGGAAACTGCAACAATTTCAGCAATTGGGGCACGATGCCACCTTCCTGATTGGCAGTTTCACCGCCCTGATTGGCGACCCGTCCGATAAAGACAAAGCCCGTCCGCAAAACACGGCAGAATCTATCGCCCACAACGTTAAAACCTATACCACGCAGGCGTTTAAGTTATTAGACCCCGAACGCACCACCATTCGCTATAACGCGGAATGGCTGGGCGAGATGAGTTTTAAGGATGTGATTCGCCTTGCCTCTAATTTCACCGTGCAACAATTCTTGC
>CBKYSX010000553.1:0-3675 GCA_966690745.1 uncultured Ardenticatenales bacterium | reverse complement strand
ACATGGAATGAAATCAGAGGGAGTTTATGAGGGGGTAAAATTGCATAGTGCATATCTCGCAAGAGGATAATAAAAGCGAGTTTCCTAAGAAGGGAACTCGTTTTTTATTGATACGATGAAATGTATGAGGGAAAAACATCTTTCAGTATAACAAGCAAACTATTTCTTTATTTTGCGATCCCAATTAATAGTTATGTCAACTTTTTTCATTCAAGTCGAAATTCGGCTTTTGGTCCCGCTTTTTCGTTCACAAACAACTGAACTTCATAGTCCCCCTCCTCTAACGCCGCAAGAGTTGCACCCTGTATGGGTTCAAGATGAAATTCAAGATAGATATTTTCATAGAGCCGGTCTGCCGTTAACGAAGCCGATTGCTCTTCAAAATCCACAGATTCGCTCGTCCATCGCGCATACAAAACCGTGCCGGGGTCAAGACGTTTAACTTCAAATACAGCATAAATGATAGGGTCATCACGGGTAAACCCGGTGCGAATATCCAATGGAGTGTTGACATTATCTATTTGTGCGGCAGTTACCACAGTCCCAAATTCCGCTTCGGGGAAGATACTTTGCTCATCCGTAGAGCTCCCATTACAGGCAAACAATAGCCATGCAAATAGATATATCCATACCCCGTGTAAGGTACGCTTGTCTACCCCCCATCTGCGCCTATAATCCTTCGCTATGCTACGATTCCGGTTCATGCTCTTTGTTGCCGTATTGATAATAGTGGCAGGGTGTCAATTCAACTCCCCTGCCCCCTCTGTAGATGGCACGCCTGTTGCCACGGCTCCCACCCCTACGGTAGCACTTTCCACTGTTGTACCAACCATTATTGTAGAACCAACGCCCGCCATTGTTGAACTACGGGTCTGGGGTCCGCTTGAATTTTCACCGCAAGATACAACTGAAACCGCCGCCATCTTTGAAACACAACGCCGTGAATTTGAATCAGAATCGGATGATATTTTGCTTTCATTTGAACCCAAAGAAGAAACAGGCGCGGCGGCTCTGATTGAATATCTACGCTCCGCAAGTGCGGTTGCCCCTGCCACTTTGCCCGATATTATTATTTTTCCCACCTCTCAATTGAACGAACTCGCCGAAAGTCAATTACTCGTTCCTCTGGAACCTTTGATCAGTCGTGACCTACGCGACGATTTATACCCGTTTGCCATGCGGGATACCCTTATAAATGAGAGTTGGGTAGCAATCCCCCTCACCATTCAAGCGGAACACGGAGTACGGCGCGTGGATTACACCCGTACCCTACCCCGCGAATTGGAAGGATTGATTCAATCTTCCACGCCCCGTTTTTATTTTGTCGGGCAGGGATATGGCGATGGCGAGATGAGCAATGCCCTATTATTGCAAATGATTGCTTTGAACCAACAAATGCCTACTGCAAATACACTACCGGATAGCAATCTACTCGAACAGTTGATGGATCGCTTCCTGGCGGCGACAGAACGCGGCTCGATTCCCCGCACCGTTCTATCTCTGGGTGACGAAACCGATTTATACAGCCGTTTACTCAATCGGCAAGCCGATTGGATTGAAAGTAATTCCCGTACCTTTTTAGCCCAACAAGCAGAGGATAACCGCCTGGTTTTTACCCATTTACCAACATTGGATGGAAACCCCGTCACGATTGTAGAAGGGTACGGAATTGCGATTACTGCCACCACCCCACGCCGACAAGAAGCGGCGGCACAATGGATTGAGTGGCTCCTAGACCCCAATCGTGTTGCGGAATGGAATCAAATCACCTACGGGTTGCCCGCGACCCGAAGCGGCGTGGCACAAACTCTTGAAGATGAAGAGTACGCCATGTTTGTGGATGAATTACTCAGCAACGGATGGATTCGCCCCAGCCGTACCTCATGGCGCGATTTTGCTCGCACTGTTCAAGAACAATTCCGTGCTGTAATCCAAGACCAAATCACCCCCGCCGAATTTGTAGAAGCTATCGGCGGACAGCAGTGATGATTGGGCAGTGGCTAGTGAACAGCGAACAATAATGCTGTTTCCATAACCCTTCACTATTCACCAGCCGCGATTCACTGAACACTCCCTATGTACGATACTGCTCTGCCCCACGATACCCTGAATGCTCTAATTGAAATTGGCAATGTTGACCTGGTTGTTGGAATTCCCAGTTACCGTAACGGAAGCACCATTCAACATGTTACAGCAACGGTGGCACAGGCTTTACAGACTTACTATCCTCAGCTACTGTCCGTCATTGTGAATGCCGATGGTTTAGCATATGACGAAACCGTCCGCCTCGCCCAAGAAGTTCCGATGCCACCAAACGTTCGGCAAGTGGCTACCCGCTATCTGGGCTTACCCGGTAAAGGGAGTGCCATCCGCGCTATCTTAGAAGCGGCAACAATGCTTCAGGCAAGAGCATTGGTTATCATTGAAGCCGATACGGCTTCGGTCCGCCCCGACTGGATTCCCGCATTGATGGAGCCGATTTTGCGGAAAGAGGCAAACTTTGTCCTGCCCGACTATGGAGGTATCTCCCCGCTTTCCATCACCAATGAGATTATCGCTTATCCCCTTCTGAAAGGGTTGTATGATATAACAATTCGCTATCCGTTGGCAGGCGAAGTGGCAATGGCGGGCGGAGTGGCGGCATATTTTGCCGACCGTGATGTCTGGGAAACAGATGTGGCGCGGGATGGTATAGATGGATGGATGGTGTTGCAGATGATTGCTGATGGCGGACAAATTGCCCGGGTTCCACTGAGTCCAAAACACCATCGAGAATATGAATCGCTCACCGGGGCAGAAGTGAAATTCGGGCAGGAGGTGGGAATGCTCTTACGTACCGGATTGCTTCATGAAAAGGTGTGGCGTGAAGGAGAACGCACCCCGCTTCCTCTGGTTTCTATTGGGGCACCGTTTGACACGGGTTTACTATCCCTGCCTTCCGCCGAACCATATCTGAGTGCAGGGATTGAAGGCATCCGATATGAAACGGAAAAGCAGTGGATGGATATTCTTCACCCCCGCACCCTTGAAGTGTTACGGGCAATTCTTCACCATCGCACCTTTCATCAATTCGATGCTACCCTCTGGATGTATATTCTCTACGATTTCCTGGTGGTCTATAACTTAGGCGAAGGCGACCCGGACAAGGTACTTGCCGCCCTTTACCCACTCTATCTGCTTCGGTATGGAGCCATGATCACCGAAGCAAATGGCTCTCCGGAAAGGTGGGAATCCCTAATTGAGGCGCAAGGCAAAACGTTTAGAGAAGGTATCTCCTATCTGGGACGACGATGGGATGGGTATGTTCCGCCGGAACCTTGAAATTTGATAGCAGGGGATATTTCTCTTAACTGCTCCAAAACCATATCGGACAGCGTGGCGAGGTTCCATGATGCTCCCTTTTGCCACGACTGCTCTAGGATCAGGGAGGAGAAGGTTTGCTTCAAATGTTCAAGATTTTGTTCATGGAGACGACGAATCGGACGCTCCATGACTATGACTCCTTCGCTTGCAAGTATATCCAGTGCGGTGGCAAGAGCAACGGTTTGTTCCGGTATCAGGGTTTCCTTCCCCATCTCAATAGCCAACGTCACCCATCCTACGATTGCAAGCACCTGTGCCGGTTGCGCCTTGCTTTCCTGTGCCAACAACAAACTTTCACGCAAATGCTCCTGC
>CBKYSX010000552.1:0-3679 GCA_966690745.1 uncultured Ardenticatenales bacterium | reverse complement strand
TATATCCCCTTACGGCGATTAATCGGCACCTTTCCCGCTCTGATTGGTTCGCTCTTTGTTCTGCTGGACCCCTTTCATATCGCCCTCTCTCGCCAATTACACCCCGACGGGCTAAGTGCCACGCTTGCCTTTGTGGCTTTTCTTCTGCTGATTAGTTGGCTTTACGATGAACACCGTCCTAAACATCTGCTAATCCTCTCAGCGGTAGTGATGGCGTTGGCGTGGTTGACCAAATCTCCGACGATTCTGGTCGTGCCGATTGCGGGATTACTGGGGTTGATCGTGTGGTGGCAGGAAGGCAAAACCCGCACCTTCCGAAGCCTGCTCAAAATTGCGATGCCGATGGTCGGATGGGGTCTATTAACAACATTGCTGTTCTTCGTACTGTGGCCCTCTATGTGGGTGCAACCCATCACGACCCTGCAATTGATGGCGCAGGAAACCAGCGATTATGTGGAACAGCACGTCAATACCAATTACTTTTTAGGACAACCTACCGAAGACCCGGGATTGATTTTTTACCCGGTTGCCTATCTGTTCCGTGCCACGCCGCTTGCCCTCATTGGGTTGGTCGGGGCAGGGCTGTTGGCGTGGCGCAACCATGCCCCCTTTGACACGCCGCAACGCCGCGCCACCGCCTTGGCACTGGCGATTTTTGCGGTGGTCTTTGCCCTGATTATCACCATCGGGGCAAAGAAGTTTGACCGTTATCTACTCCCCGCCTTCCTGCCGTTAGATGTGCTGGCGGGAATGGGATGGGTGGGGATCGTCGGCATGCTGTTGGGGCGGAAAGCGGGACGCAGGACGCAGGACGCAGAAACGACCACCCATCCCCTATCTCCCTCCCAAGAGGGGGAACCCGATAACGTTACCGCGCCGCAGGCACATGTCTCTAGCCCCGTCCCTTTAGGGCGGGGACAGGCGAATCCCCACCCCCGAACACCATTACGTAATACGCAACACGCACTACGCAATACCAACCCCGTAGCCGTTGCCATGCTTGCGGTCTTTCTCCATGCCGCGCCGGGGCTGATGACATCACCCTACTATCTGACCTATTACAACCCTTTGGTGGGCGGGAGTATAACCGCGCCCCATGTCTTGTTTGTGGGCTGGGGTGAAGGGTTGGATGAGGCGGCACGCTGGCTGAACCAACAGCCCAACGCCGAACAATTTCGCGTCCATTCGTGGTACGCTGATGGTCCGTTCTCCTACTTTTTTGAGGGCAAAAGCGAAATCCTGACCGATTTTTCACCGTTGGTGTGGTTGGATACCGATTATGCCGTGCTGTATGTAAACCAATGGCAGAGGCAATCCCCTTCGCCTGAAGCATTGGCGTGGTTTGAGCAACAACCTATCGCCCATGAGGTATGGCGAGACGGGTTGGAATTGGCACGGGTTTATGATTTACGTAATAGTCCCCTACCTGACTTCTTGGATTGGAACGATGACCGCCGCGCCGATTTTGGCGGGCTGATTCGTCTGGCGGGCTATCGGATTGAAAAGACAGAGGTACAACCGGGCGACACCTTCCAGATTACCCTGTACGAAAAAGCCATTGCGCAAATAGAGACTGATTACAACGTGTTGGTGCGGTTAGTCGGGCAAAACGGTGAGGAACTCTGGCGCAGTGAGGGCTTTCCATGGGGTGCGCCAACAACCGATTGGAATGTGGGTGATTCCCGCCCCGATGGACATACTATAACCATTCCAACCGATACCCCTCCCGGACTGTATAAACTGGTAATGTCCTTTTATGACCCTACTTCCTTCACGCCCCTGACTGTGACTGAATTTGGGACGGATGCGCCAACGGGCGAAGCAGAACGGGTGATAGATTTTATTCTGGTAGGCGATGTATCTTCCACCGAAACCCGGTTCACCACCGCCCCTCAGCTAGGCGAAGTCGCAACTTTGCAAGGGGTTACGCTTCCCGGCAATGCTCAAGCAGGGCAACCGCTTGAATTGATGTTGGAATGGGAAAGTGTGGCACATACGCCCACCGACTATACGGTGTTCGTTCATCTGATTGCACCCGACGGTACACAAATAGCCCAATCCGACAGCCAGCCCCTGATGGGGTATGCCCCCACCCATTTATGGGATGCGGGGGAACGATTCATGGATACACATTTATTGACCCTGCCCGCAGACGCACCGGCTGGAACATATGAAGTGCGCGTAGGAATGTATACGGGAGAGGGGGGGCGGCTTCCTGTCACTACGGGCGGGGATTATGCTGTTGTTGGGCAGATTGAGCTCCCATGAATAACAATGATGTGATTAAAATGTGGTCACAAATTCCCTTCCCCATTCGTAGTTACGGCGAAGAAGGAGATTTCACGCGCCAACATCTCCTCAATCCTGCAATCTTCAGTTGCCTTGGCAACATCAGCTCTATCACCATTTTGGATGCCGGGTGCGGCGAAGGCTACTTAAGCCGGATGATGGCACGTCGCGGCGCAATAGTGACAGGTCTTGAACCTGCTACCGGATTATTTCAAGCGGCGACACAACAAGAGTTGGAGTCGCCGCTTGGGATTACATACCTTCAAGAAGACCTTTCTACTCCTATCACCCGACTAGAAAATTTTGATGCAGTGGTCACCAATATGGTGTTAATGGATATTCCTCTTTGGAAAGAGGCACTTCATACCTGTATCACTGCTTTACGTCCCGGTGGGAAACTCATTATTTCATTGGTTCATCCTTGTTTTGAAGAACCCAGTCCTCTTTGGAGTGAAAAAGGAGATGTGGAAGCGTATGAGTACTTAAAGGAGTATCATTGGCACCAGAAATTTGCTCCTTTGTTTCACCGCCCCTTGAGTACTTACATCAATCAAATCATTGCGGGGGGTTGTACTCTGCAACAATTGATTGAACCTCAATTACCCTCTGAACGCGCCACCGATAGTGCTTCCCACCAACGAATGATGCGTGTTCCCAGTGTAATTGTAATAGACGCGCTCAAACGATGACCTCCGCCGTTCGCCACTATCTCTATTTACTGAAACGCTACGTGCTTCCGCAAGGGTGGCGCGTGTGGGTATTGGCAATCACGTTGGTGGGCAGTATTTTAAGCCAACTGGCATTGCCCCAATTGATTGCCCGCTTTATTGATAGTGCATTTACCCCCCAAATCACCGATAATCTTTTGCTATTGGCGGTGGCTTATATCGGGCTGGCATTGGTAGGGCAGGGATTAAACCTTATCGCCACCTACCTGGCTTCCTATGTGGGCTGGACTGCGACCAATAACCTCCGCGCCGACCTCGCCAATCACGCCCTGCATCTAGACCTCTCCTTTCACAAATCCCACACCCCCGGCGAATTGATTGAACGGGTGGATGGGGATGTGAATACCCTTACCCGTTTCTTCTCCCGCTTTTTTATTATCGTCGCGAGTAATTTATTGTTGATGGTCGGGGTGGTGATTCTGCTCTACCGCGAGAATTGGATTGCGGGCACGGGCGCACTGCTCTTTGCCCTGCTGTTTCTCTACGTCATGCTCAATTTACGGGATATTGCCGTGCCACATTACACCCAATACCGCCAACTCTCTTCCGAATTTTACGGGCTGACAGGGGAACAACTGGCGGCGCGGGAAGATTTACGGGCAAATGGGGCAGTGGCGTTTGTGATGAATCGGATAGATCGTTTGTTGCAACGCTGGATGGTA
>CBKYSX010000551.1:0-3680 GCA_966690745.1 uncultured Ardenticatenales bacterium | reverse complement strand
GTATGTCACGCTTTCGACCGATTTTGACCGTAAAATCAATTTACGGATAGGTTCTGAAATAGAACAGCCTCTGTTGGATCAACAGAGGCTGTTTTTATGGGCAAATTTGGTTGTTTTATAATGCCAAACCAATCGCAAACAATGCCGCATATTGTGCCAACAATTGTGCGGTACCACCGAGGGTACGGTTAAGGGTGGGTCCATCCGTATGCTTGTACACATTCAGAATGTAACGATAGGCAAGCGGCAAGGTAATCAGGGGTAATAAGACCCGGGGTGTGAAACCATACCCCAGCCACAACACGAAGGGAACGAGATAGGTGACAACCATTAAGAGCAGATATTCCGCCCGCCCCGCCCCTCGCCCGAACAGCACTGCCAGGGTGCGTTTCCCCGCCACTTTATCCGTATCGGCATCGCGCACATTGTTCACCACCAGAATCGCCGTTGCCAATGCCCCGATGGGAATAGCGGCAATAAACGCTTCGGGAACCACGTTCAATGCCTGCACATAATAGGTTCCTGCTACCGCCACCAGCCCGAAGAAAATAAACACAAATACGTCACCCAACCCGTTATACCCAAGCGGGAAGGGTCCGCCGGTGTAGGCAATCCCACATAGGATCGAAGCAATCCCGATAATCAAAATTGGTACGCCCGCAATATAGACCAAATACAAGCCTAATAACGCGGCAATCGCAAAGGCGATAATCATCCCGTTTCGTACAACGGTAGGCGAAAGCAAGCCTGCACTTGTGACGCGTGTTGGACCGAGCCGGTCTGCCGTATCTGCTCCTTTAAGATAATCAAAAAGGTCATTGGCGAAGTTTGTACCGATTTGAATGAATATCGCCGAAAAGAGGGCGGCAAGGGCAGGGAGTAACTGATAGGTATCGTTATGAAATGCCAATGCACTCCCCACCACCACAGGCGCAATCGCGGCGGTCAGGGTGCGGGGGCGGCTGGCAATCAGCCATGTTTGAAAGGAAGCCATAGGGAGTGGTTAGTGATGAGTGAAAAGTGAATAGTGAACGGCAGTGACGACAGCGAACGGAAACTGTAGGGGCGGGTCAGGCATAATGGAAGCTTCCAAAATGAACCCATTGACCTGCCCGCCGTGAACGACACAGATTGCAGGCATGGAACTTATCACCCACCCTTGCTTCGCCTAGCATAACGCAAAGGTGTGGGACGGGCAAAGCAAAACGCGGAGGTAAGGTATGCCTCCGCGTTTTTAATAGAATAAGATGCTCTCAACAATGTCGTCCACTATTCACTTTTCACTAACCACTCTTCACTGCTTACGCTTTAATTTCTGCACTGGAAGGTTCCAACCGTTGGCTCCGCATAATCATGTAACCCATTACAAGGGAATAGACAATATGGGCAACCACAAAGGTTTGGGGCGCAATCGCGGTACTAATCCGTTGGTTCAGAATCGGCAGAATTGCATATTCGGCGGCAACCCATAACACCGGACCAATAATCAATGCCCAGACCATGGGGTGTCCCGGTAGCGTGGGCAATAAAAGATCAAAAACCAGTGCCAATGCCACCGAGATAATAAAGTGGATTAAGGTACCTACCAATGCCGCCATGGGCATAAACGTCTTGAGTTCTGCAACCGGGGCATTCTGCAAATCCGTTAATACGGTGGCGGCAATCAGATTCACAGGATACCAGATGCCGTTATCCGTTACCGCACCCCAAATTGCCATTGTCAGGGTCATCGCTAATCCGGCGGCGGCTCCGGCAAGCAAACCGTCCCGTAGAGAGTAAAGATTTTCAGAGGCAACGGGTACGCCGACTTCGGCTTGGCTGACGCTTGTGTTGTTCATTGTTTCCCCTATATGGTGCGATTGACGATTACCCTGGAAATGGCACTAACTTACGCTTCGCTCTTCAGTAAAAGTCATTTTGGTTACAACATTATGACATTTGGGATGATATGGGTTCGCCCTGAAGAACCATGTTCATACTAAAAGTATACCACTCGCCATCAAACTTCCAAGTGACCCATATCTCTGCGACAAATGTCAGGTAGTTCCCGTCTACTTGTCACTACCTGTTAGTATAGAGTGTAAAAACCGAGGAAAAATACAAAGTTGGTTAAGAAACCGCAACATGATAGGGATACAAGGAATAATCAGGGATAGCGAATCACAACAATTCTAAAAAATAGTATGGGGTTGGTCCTGAAAACAGAAAGCCGTGAGGATTCACTCCTCACGGCTTTCTGTGTACTGCTATTAAAGGTTTAGAATTGCAACAAGGCGGGAAGGGTTGCCAACAAGGGGGCAAAGACCAGTGCCACAATGCTCATCAGCTTGATGAGGATATTCAGCGCGGGACCGGAGGTGTCCTTGAAGGGGTCGCCTACCGTGTCGCCCACGACGGCGGCTTTATGGTTGTCGGAGCCTTTACCGCCCAGTTCACCGGTTTCAATGTACTTCTTGGCGTTGTCCCATGCCCCGCCCGCGTTCGCCATCATCACGGCGAGCGTGAAGCCGGAAGCCGTTGCGCCAATGAGCAACCCGGCAAGTGCCTCTTCGCCCAGGATTAAGCCCACAGCAAGCGGCACCACCACCGCCAATACCCCCGGAACAATCATTTCGCGCAGTGCGGATTGGGTGGAGATGGCGACACAGGTTTTATAATCCGGGGTTCCGGTACCTTCGTACAGACCGGGGATTTCATTAAATTGGCGGCGTACTTCTTGTACAATCGCCATTGCCGATTTCCCGACGGCTGTCATCGTTAGAGCGGAGAAGAGATAGGGCAACATTGCGCCCAACAGCAAACCACTCAGCAACAGCGGATCTAATAGGTCTAATACGGTGAGATTGGCGGCTTGCGTATAAGCCGCCATCAATGCGAGCGCGGTCAACACGGCGGAACCGATGGCAAAGCCCTTGCCCGTAGCGGCAGTGGTGTTGCCCAACGAGTCCAGCGCATCGGTGCGTTCACGCACGTTGGCGGGCAGGTGTGCCATTTCCGCAATCCCCCCGGCGTTGTCCGCTACCGGACCATAAGCATCGGTTGCCAGCGTAATGCCAAGCGTGGACAACATCCCCACCGCCGACAATGCCACTCCATACAAGCCACCGAGCATGTAGGAGATGATGACGGCGACCACAACAATGATTACAGGGGCAACTGTTGAAAGCATACCAACTGCCAACCCTTCAATAATCAGGGTTGCCGCGCCGGTTTCAGCACTCTTGGCAATACCTTTGGTCGGGGCTTCTGTGTAAGAGGTGTAGTATTCGGTGAAATACCCGATCAGGTTTCCGGCAATCAACCCGGTGACAATGACACCGAAGATTGCCCATGACATATAACCCGTCAGCGCCAACGCCGCGAACCCCAGGATGCCCAAGCCCGACGCACCATAGATAGCCGTGCGAAGGGTACCAAGCAAATCTTCTTGCGTCGCCCCTTCTTTAGTACGGACCAGGAAGGTACCAATAATCGAGGCGATTATCCCGATGGCGGAAACGAGGAAGGGCAGTTCCGCCGCATGGTTGTCGTTCGCAATCGAAAGGGCGGCGGCGGCGATGATGGAACCCACATAGGATTCAAATAAGTCCGCGCCCATGCCCGCCACGTCCCCTACGTTATCGCCCACGTTGTCGGCAATCACGGCGGGGTTGCGGGGGTCATCTTCGGGAATGTTCTTT
>CBKYSX010000550.1:0-3685 GCA_966690745.1 uncultured Ardenticatenales bacterium | reverse complement strand
CACCAAAAACAATTTGGACATAGCGCGATGCTTGGCAAAGGTGCGAAGCATCACCAACAGGGCGGCATCCCCCTTACGGCGCATATCCGGCTCTTTCGCCATCGCTTCTTCGGCGCGGGAATAGAGCAAATCCGCCATTTTGTCCAGCAGGCTTAAAAAAATCGTCTTTTTGTTGGGGAAATGAAAATAGACCCCGCCTTTGGAGGTATCGGAAACGGCGGCGATATCATCCACTGCCGCGTCTTTGTACCCCTTGTCGGAAAAGACTTGCAGGGCGGCATCCAGAATCCGCTCAATGCGGTTTTGGGCTTTGTCAGACATACTCATAGTAAAAAGTTCTCGGTGTGAACTACCACAACCATCCTACCGGGAAAACAAACCGACGGGTCAGTCGGTTGTGATGATTATAACAATTTCACAAAGTAAGTCAAGACGGGAAATGAACGTATTCAGTTTTTGGTATTAGAAGGAAAATTACCCGGTTTATTGGTGTACTTTTAGTTTTTGCTGGTGCTCATATTGTTCAACTATGTAGTCGTAACTCCAAAACTCAACACGCTGACGAATAGATTCAAAAGCAGTGGCTTTGATCTTCTGCTGAAACTCTAAACGCCGAACATTATCTGCTACAATCAGCATCTTCACATGGAAATCTTGCAAATCCACAAACTTAATCAAAGAGTTTTGGAAATCTGTAGAATGTTCTACTTCAAAAAGGTGGGAAGGCATTGAACGATTGTTAAACCAGATTGTATCAATAGTGGCACTCCGTTTCACAAATCTATCATAGGAAAAGGGTAGAATGGCATCCAACGTTCGTACTTGAAACAGAGGTCGGTTGATAAAAATTTGATTTTTGTCTTGATGTGGCACGAACGTTTGATAACCCTGCAAATTACCCAATTCACATAACAAGCCTTGATAATAGGTATGGCTATAAATGGGTGATTCCACAATGGAATCGGAGGATAATATGAGAGGAAGCCCCAATTGCTGACGATGCGATTCCAATGCCCACAAGCCGGGACGCACCTTGAAAATTTCAGGTCGTTCCTGCACAATGCGACGAATTGAGGCAAAAGGAGTTTTGGTTTTCCATTCACAATCCTTGATTCGCATCGTTGCGTGATAGAGTTCGCCCAGCGTGGCAATCCCTCCACGTCCTTCAAGTGCCTTTATTACTGCTTCGTATTGTTTCATCCTATCACCTACAGTTTCAAGTAATCATCACTTGATTTTATCGCAAGTTATCGTTGTGACAACCTTAAAATCCAGCCCTATTCTTTCCCTTTTCCCCGCTCCTGCGTAAGATACCTCCGCCAACCCAGCCTACACACGGCAACCGCCGTTCTTTCTCAATTCCCACTACTTAATACGCACTCCGCCCCAACGAAGGGAGAACCCATGTCGAATGACAGCCGTTTACGAATCTTAGTGAGCGATGCCCTTGAAGATGTGGGCATTCAGCTTCTGCAAAGTAAGTTTGATGTAGATGTGCGCCCTGATATTACTGCCGACGAATTACAACAGGTGATTGGCAATTATCATGGCTTGATTGTGCGGAGCCGTACCAAAGTGACCGCACACATGATTGGCGCGGCAAAAAATCTCAAAGTCATCGGGCGTGCCGGAGCCGGGCTGGACAACATAGATGTCACCGCCGCCCGCAACGCCGCGATTGAAGTTCTCAACTGCCCCAACGCCAACAGTATTGCCGTCGCCGAACATACCCTCGCCCTGATGTTGTCGCTGGTGCGGCATATGTCCGAAGCCGACCGCACCATGAAAGCGGGTAAATGGGATAAAAAGCGGTTTCAAGGGTTAGGGTTAACCGGGCGCACCCTCGGCATTATCGGCTTCGGGCGCATCGGGCGCGAAGTGGCGAAACGGGCGGCGGCGTTCGGGATGCACATCGTGGTTAACCAACCGCGCCTCACCGCCGAATTTGCGTTGGAACAAGGGGTACAGGCAAAAGCCATGCCCTTGCCCGAACTGTTGGAAACCGCCGATGTGATTACGCTCCATGTGCCGATGCGCCCCGAAAACGTGAACCTGATTGGCGCAAAAGAACTGGCACGGATGAAACCGTCCGCCTATCTCATCAACACGGCGCGGGGCGGGATTGTGGACGAACAGGCACTGATTGAAGCACTGGATGCCGGGCGCATTGCAGGCGCAGGGGTGGATGTGTTTGTGGAAGAACCGACCACCAACAACCCGCTTGCGCTACACCCCAAAGTGGTTGCTACGCCCCACATTGCCGCCAGCACCGACGAAGCACAGAGCAATGCCGCCCGTGATATTGCCCAACAGATTATTGATTTCCTTGCCGGGGCGGGCGATGTGGCGGAAACCCTCTCGCTGAAAGTGGTGCCCACCGCCGATGTCATTCCCCATGAAGCCTTTGACCCCAAACGGGCGGCACGACTGGCGACAAGTCTTTCCGCCGATGGGATGCTTGCCAACCCGCCGATTGTGGCGGAAGCCGATGGCAAATATGTGGTGTTGGATGGCGCGACCCGTACCACCGCTTTCACCCATCTGAAAATTCCCCATATCGTGGTGCAAATCGTAGACCCCCATCAACCCGATATCAGCCTGCATACATGGTCACATCTGATTAGCGGACCCTCCACCGGGGAATTGCTCCACGAGTTGAGCCGTATTGACGGGTTAGAAATTACCGAGATTACCCCCGCCGGGGCATTGACCGTTCTCTACGTAGCGGAAACCCTCGCCTATTTCGCCCTACCCGACGGTTCCTTCCGCGCCGCCCGCCTCGCCGGGGAACAGTACGACCGTTTGGATGTGTTAAATGAGATGGTGGCAACCTATACGCTTTGGGGTGAGGTGTCGCGTACCCTTACGACCGATTTGGAACGGTTGCACGTAGCGTTCCCCGAAATGGTGGCACTGGTCGTCTTCCCCACATTCACGCCCGATTTTGTGCTAAACGCCGCGATTCACGGCAAAACCCTGCCGCAGGGCATCACCCGTTTTGTTA
This sequence comes from uncultured Ardenticatenales bacterium, assembly GCA_966690745.1. GTDB lineage: Bacteria > Chloroflexota > Anaerolineae > Ardenticatenales > Ardenticatenaceae > CBKYSX01. Next base: position 681 of record CBKYSX010000550.1, on the reverse strand, counting down.
TTCCGGGGCGCGTTCTACGCCTGAACTTGCCCCTCGCCCTCCTGCAATCGGGTGAATCGCTCAATAGCAAACGCCGCGCCTTTGATGATTTCGTGCGTGACAAACTTGGTCGCCAACGGGTGCGCTATTACCATGAGCCGGTCGTTGTCCTTGAAGATTAATAACCTCACGCAAAGAACGCAAAGGCGCAAAGGTTTCGCGTTTGGTAGAGATTCAAAAGGGTAGTGATACCGCATTAAAACTCAGAAAGAAACCGAGTTTCTGCCGTTGAAAACTCGGTTTCGTGCCCTGTTACCGCTACCTGTTGCATCACTACCTTTCTTTTTTCTTTGCGGCTTTGCGTGAAAATAAAGCAGGAGTGAATCGTGATTTGGAATATCGAAGCGGAAACCATGCCCCGCGCCGACATTGAAGCATGGCAAGGTCAGGAACTGGCATTGCTGGCGGATCGGCTCTATACCCTTGTCCCCTTCTACAAGAAAGCCTTTGACGCGGCGGGAATCAAGCCGGATGCGATTCGTGGCTTGAATGACCTCACCACCCTCCCCTTTACCGCCAAAAACGACCTGCGCGATAATTACCCCTTCGGCTTATTCGCCGTCCCGCGTGAAAAAGTGGTGCGGATTCATGCTTCCTCCGGCACGACGGGCAAACCCACTGTGGTGGGCTATACCCGTTCCG
>CBKYSX010000549.1:0-3689 GCA_966690745.1 uncultured Ardenticatenales bacterium | reverse complement strand
ATGATAATGTTTTAAAGACAGAGTGGAGGGGTAAGAGCGGAGAGCAGAATGACCTTCGCTCCTGGGTGATGATTGATAGCAAGGGAGTGGCGGGTGATAGGGTGGCGGATGTGGGACCGTTGCTCTATAACCCTTTGGATTTTATTGATCACCATCCCAATCTTGCCGCTATTACAAACCGAAGGGTGGCGATTCTATCGGAAGTGTTGCAGGTTGAGCGTGACATCATCATCGAATGGGGATTGGCGATGGCGATGCTGTCGGCGTGGTGGAGCATTGATGACAGTACGGAAGGCTGGCGCATGACGTTGCGATTGGCAGAAACGTTATCAGAGTTGAAGTGTTAATTGCTGTTGCTCCAACGCCAGCAGTGCCTTTTTGCGCCACAAACCACCGCCATAACCACCCAATTTACCGCTTTTGTTAATGACCCGATGACATGGAATCACAATCGCAATCCGATTAGCGCCATTCGCACCCCCTACAGCACGAATTGCTTCCAGCGTTGCTACTTGCCGCGCCAACGCCTCATAAGAACGGGTTTCACCATACGGAATTTCCAGCAGGGCATTCCACACTGCCCGTTGAAAATCACTTCCCGGATAAACCAACGGAACCTCAAAATGGGTGCGTTCGCCTGCGAAGTACTCCGTTAATTCCTGTCGCAGTTTTTCAAGATAAGGGTGGTTGCCGCGATAGACAGGATGGGGCAACCAGCGGCGCAGGGTGGAAACCTGACTTTCTAAACGTTCAGGGTCGGTGAATTCTACCAGACAAACGCCTTCATTGACTGCACCAATCACTAAGGGACCAATCGGGCTTTGGAACAGGTCTACAACAATAGCGGTATCGTTGATGGTAGATAGGGCTTCGCCAAAATGGGTGGTAAACCATTCCTCAATTTTCTGGTGGGATTCTTGAGTGAAGGGGGAGGTTAGAGGGGTGAGCATGGGAAATCTCCGCATCTATCGTGACACATCGTCGGAATAAATGGATTGTGGCAAGATAGGAATCATCATGCAAAAGGATACCTGTTAGTATATGCCACCCCTGCGAAAGTTTTGGCCTCTGCTTCTCTTTCTCGCTCTTATTCCTGTATTCGCCGGGTTGAATCTGCGCGGTACTGATTTTGATGAGCAGTTTTATCAGGCGGGGCGCGGCTGGGTAGATATTTACGGGGCGGTTCCGCTTCGCCCTCTGGCAACAGGCGGCAATTACGGCATTTTTCTTCCCTGGGCAATTGCCTTGATCCAGCCGATTACGTTGCTCCCGTTGGAATGGGCGCGGGCAATTATCCAATCGGCAACAGTGGTTGCATTGGGGTTGTTAGCGGGTCCGCGTCCGATTGCATGGCTATTCACGTTTAGTAGTGCGCCCACTCTGTTGTTGATTACCTACTACGCCAATTTAGATGCAGTGGCGGCACTGGGGCTGTTCCTCCCTCCGGCGGGGGGGGTGCTATTGCTTGCCATCAAACCGCAAGCGGTGGGATTGGCGGCATTGGTTTGGTTAGCACATGGGCGGTGGCGGGCGTTCGCCCCATTGGGAATGGTGGTCGGATTGTCTACCCTGTTATGGAGCGAGTGGATTTATCGCCTGCGTGATTCTTCAGCGGGTGCATTAAATGTCTCCCTCTTTCCCTATTCTCTCCTGCTTGCCATTCCGCTCCTTATCCTTGCTATTCGTCGGAAGGATTTACTTCTGGCGGCACTGGCGACCCCATTAGCGGTTCCCTACGTCGCGCATTACTCCCTTGCCCCCATTATTGCGCTGTTGGCACGGCGGCATTGGCTCCTCGGTCTGGTGGCAACGGTTAGCAGTTGGGGGGTATTGTGGCTCCTCATGCAAAGATTAGCAGAATTACGAACCCCATGATAAATCCATCCAATACACTCTTGTTTTTCTACGCTTTCTACCTGCTTGTTGTGAACTTAACCACTGCGTACTTATATTACCGCGATAAACGCGCCGCTCAACAGGGCAAATGGCGTACCCCGGAACGCACCCTGTTCCTCGCCAATTTTTTAGGTGGGGTCTTCGGGGCATGGTTGATCTTTCTGGGGTTACGACACAAAACGCGCCATCTATCTTTTTGGTTGGTGCAAGGTATGGCAACCATAGGGCATATAGGGGTGTTGCTCTGGTTATTAGGTGGGGAATTTTAAGGACGTACCGGTTTTACGGTGCAAAGAGATAAATTGGGTTCCGGTTCAACGCTACCTCATTTTGCCTTTCAGCCATTCTCCAAACTCATGCATTCCCGTATACGCGCTATCCGCAACAGGTGGCAGAACCATGCCAAAAACGCTTTGCGCCTGCGGTAAATCTTTTTGCCAGTTTTTTAAACCTTTGCCTTCTTTTTCTTCGGTAGGGAAGACTAATACTCCTGCCAATACCTGTTCAAAACGATGGTCGCCATCGGCGGCGTAGCCATATTGATAGAGGTAGCCCAACATTTTGTATAACCCTTGATTATGCGACGATGCACCGAAATTTTTGGCATCCAGAATCACAAAACGGGGACGCTCCCCAGGCAGGCGCAAAACAATATCGGGGATGCCATACAACGCCTCTAAAGAGCGTTGGGGGTTGAGAGGGGTTCCGCTTTGATAGTAGACTTCTATATAGCCCTGTGGCGTTTTAGCGATGAAGGCGGGGGTGCGGCTGTTGCCCGCCAAGCCCCGCGCCTGCCGCACCGGAAAGTGCCGCGCCAATTCTGTTACCACTTCAAACAAGACCAACAATTCAAACAACCAATTGGGTTCGAGGGCAGGGTCGGGGAGGGGTGTGCGCCCTTCGGTCGGTTGCCGCCATGCCAGCCATTGGCTCCACCATGCCAACAATTTGAGGTAGGGCGGACGATGAAGTACCCGTTCCCGAATTTGCTCTACATCAGGTGCATGAGGGTGCAAAGTCAGTCCGTTCCAGGGGGGGCGATTAAGTCTGTCCCGTATTTGAGAGCGAAGATGCGCCAGATAGGCTCGTTCTTCGGGCAGGAGCTTGTTTTCCCCGGCAAGGGGTGCGTTGATTTCGTGGAGGCACATCAAAGCAAGTTGGTTTTCGGGCAGATCCAATTCCCGCAACCATTGGCGCGTGACAATCGGCATTTCCCGCCCCGGAATCATTGTGCGCCGCCATGTTTGCGCCCAATCCACCGCCGCATGGGGGGGCAAATGGCTTTCTTTGCGTTCCAGCCGCCCCGCACTCGCCATCTGTTGTTCAATCGGGGGGAGAACATCCCGTAGAAACGGTTCTGCCAACAATTTCATTCGCAACCTCTGCCAGAGGGGCGGCAGTAGTTGTAGGGCAGGGCGGTCACTCCTCATCAGGCTCAATGGCAATTGTAATGTTCCCGTTTTCCAGAGTGACCGTATCAACACAAAGAGCCGCGCCCGTACTGCGGGAAGGCGGGGGTCGTGTGAGGAGAGGGGTTCGTTCAACATAGGGACGACTGCATATTGCATATCACATAAAAGCAACGACTATCCAGGAAATGTTGTTGTCGTTTATGCACTACGCAATATGCACTTTATCTTTATCATCGCTCACTCTGCCATTGTTCCAATTGCGCCGCTACCCGCCCCCATGCAGGCGCAGGTAGGGCGTGTGCTTCCATGCGGAGGGCATCCAGCAGTTCAAGGGCGCGGTTGGTGGTTTGCGGGTCGGTGAGGACAGCGCGGAGCAAAGCG
>CBKYSX010000548.1:0-3693 GCA_966690745.1 uncultured Ardenticatenales bacterium | reverse complement strand
CCGCATAGAGTGAAAAGGCACCCGAATAGGCAAACAAATTCAGCACCCGTTGGGCGACAGTTATCCCTTCGATATAGTGCCGATTCTCGCGGTGGTCTAAAAACAGCCCTGTTTTTTGCCCTTCATATAAATTTGCCCGAAAGTGCAAGCCGTGTTCCAACACCGTTAAATTTCGCGGGGGCAATTCCCCCCACAACAGACGGATTTTCCCCACCGTGTTTTCTTCACCGCCGCGATGGACAATACCTTTTAACGGTACAATCTCGCGCACCCCTGCAACGACCCATTCCAAAATTGTGTTCAAAGAATCAGCATAGGTGGCAATCACGGCATACTCCCCGTATAAGTCTATCGTAAGCCCCGGTATGCCATCTCCCTCGCCAAAGAGCAGACGGTAGGCAGTGGTTTCCTGTTCCCGCAGGGACGCACGGAGATCCCATGCTTGTTGCAACTGTGCCTGTACCCACTCCTGGTCAGGGACTTGTCGCATCGAAAAAATCCGTAGCGCAATGGGCGAGGTGGTATCCCACAAGGCATACCCCTTCCAATTGCCTGCATGGATTTCGACCCACGCCCCCGCTTTAGCACGGAACTGACGCGGTACATGGTCACGGTACACCCAGGGGTGTCCCTGCGCTAAAGCAGGTTTGAGGAAATGGGGGAGATCCAGCCTTTCAAGTGCCATAGATAAGGTATTTATTCCGTTCCGAAAAGTTGCGGTTTGCCGTCAAAGGTAATCATTTCCCATGACACCCAGGGTTTCAATAAATCGCTGAACAGAATCCGTCTCTCAGGTTCATGCCACCCTTCAACCTCATAGGGTTTATCAAATAGAGCTTGTTCGATGGCTTGAGGCGTTCCGGGCGTTGTAATCTCTGCCTGAATAAATTGCATGTCCGGGGTAGGAAATTGACTAAAAGTAGGATCAACGCGGGTAAATGCTATATCCGAACCTGTAAAACCCGAACGACTTAGAATTAAACCCTGCTCCGGATACCAGAATTCAAAGGTAGTATGTGCCGCAATATCAGGGCGAACATACGCCCGATAGAAAGGCGGAGCTCCCAGACACTCAATCACGGTTGCACCGGTTGGGGCAGAGTTTGTCCAGTAGATCGTTGCTGTTTTTGTCGTTGCGGTGGGATAGCCACTGCCGGAGATGTAGTAACTTCGTCCGCGCTCTTCCCATTTCAGGCTGTGGTTGGAAATTGGTTGCACAAAATAGGTATCATTGAGGGCTTCAGAAATTTCTTTTGGCTCTTTCCCCAGTTGCTGACTCACCAGGGCAATATCCCGTTGTAAATCTTCGCAACTCAGAGACCAGCGGAATGTACCGATAGCGAATGGGTCAAAGTGAATAAACCATGCAATGACTCCCAAAGTTATCAGAAAGGTGCCGAAGCCTTTTGTCCATTGCCCAGGGGAGAATGAGCGATTCATAGAGCACCTCTGTTACTTCTCTTTTAAGTAACTCAAAAATTCTTCCAACGGACGTGTATTGATGATATCGTCGGCTTCTGCCCAGGCGCGGCGGGCTTGCATAATCCCGTAGCGGATGACCTCGAAGCCACTGGTCTGATGGGAATCCGAATTGACTGCCAGCAAACAGCCATATTCAAGCGCGTTGCGGGCATGGGTAGGGTCAAGGTCTAAACGGTCGGGTTGGGAATTGATTTCCAGAATCGTGCCATGGTCGGCGGCGGCGGCAAGTACCGCTTCCATATCCAAATCCGCACCATCCCGCCGCCCGATCAGGCGGTTGGTCATATGCCCGATCATATCCACATGGGGATTCTGAATCGCGCTCAACATCCGCCGTGTCAGAGTATCCCGGTCACCCCGCGTTCCTGTGTGCATGGAGGCAACCACAAAATCTAACTTACTCAGAATATCATCGGGGTAATCCAGCGAGCCATCGGCGCGGATTTCCACCTCTGCGCCCTGCAAGACCGCAAAATCATTAAATTTGGAATTGACATTAATGATTTCGTATCGTTGTTCGATCAACCGTTCCACGGATAAGCCCCCCGCCATGCCAAGGCTCTGGCTATGGTCGGTCATCACGATATACTCATAGCCAAAGTCGCGGGCGGCTTGTGCCATCTCCATAATCGAAGCCTGCCCATCGCTCCAGGTGCTGTGCATGTGCAAATCGCCCATTAAATCATCCAGTTCCACCAAATCGGGCAATTCGTCCTGCCGTGCCGCTTCAATTTCCCCCTGATCTTCGCGTAATTCAGGCGGAATCCATTTTAGTCCTAAAAATTCATAGAGGTCGGTCTCGCTCTCAAAATAATGCTCTTTACCGCTTTCTTCTCGAATACGATACTCATTGATGGTATATCCACGATGTTGCACCAATGTTCGCATCTGAATCGAATGTTGTTTCGACCCCGTAAAATATTCCAGCGCACAGCCCCAATGGTGGGGTTCCACCACGCGTAAATCTACCTGTTCGCCCGTATGCAGACGCACCGCCGTTTTGGTTTCCCCCGCCGCGATAATTTCGCCTACCGGGGGTAGGGCACGAAAGGCTTCCATAATCGCGGCATGGTCGGCAGGGCTGGCGGCAACCAACAGGTCAATATCGCCAATTGTGGCACAGCGGCGGCGGAGTGACCCCGCCACATCCCCTTTGAGGATTTTGCTCCCCACCTGTTCACTTAATGCCACCAGTAATCCTTCGGCGCGGGGCAATGCAACCCCCAACAGCGAACGTGTATTGGCGGAACGGCGGCGCAGAGCGGCGATATTGGTTAAAATTTTCTGTTCACTTTTTGACCCCATCCCGCTAATATCACGCAATTTACCTTCTTGCGCGGCGGTTTCCAGTGCATCCAATGAAGCAATGCCTGTCGCATTGTAAATTGCCATCACCTTCTTCGCGCCCAAATCCGGTACCTGGAGCAATTCTGACAAGCCGCTTGGCACTTCCGCCTCTAATTTCTCCAAGAATCCCAATCGTCCTGTTTCAATAATCTCTCCGATTTTGTCCGCAATTGCATCCCCAATGCCCGGAATTGCTTTTAACGTTCCCTGCCGATGTTCAACGTGCACATCTTTGGGCAGATTCAGAATCGCTTCTGCCGCCCGCCGATAGGCGCGAATCTTAAAGACGTTCTCGCCTTTGAGTTCCATCAAATCGCCAATTTTGGAAAAATATCCGGCAATCTCTATGTTTGTCATGCCGCCCCCTGTGACGGTGTGCCTTTTTCGGTATCAGTGGATAAGGTATTATACCCTAAAGCAAAGACAAGAAGAGATTGCTTTCCAATTCTACGTTCTACTCTTATCTCTTTATGCTTTCCGCAAGGAGGTTGCGCTCAATGACACTTGTTCGTCCGGTACATACCTATTCCGTTGTAGCACGAGACCCCGCCACGGGTCAACTTGGCGTAGTGGTTCAATCCCACTATTACGGGGTGGGTCCCATTTGCCCCTGGGCAGAAGCAGGGGTGGGTGCAGTTGCGACTCAATCTCTTGTCAAAATGGATTACGGTCCGTTGGGGTTGGCAGAAATGCGGAACGGGCAATCTGCCCCGCAAGCCCTTGCCGACCTTCTGGCACAAGACCACGACCGTGAAGTACGGCAGGTAGCGATGGTAGATTCACACGGCAAAGTTTCTGCCCATACCGGAGCGAGATGTATTCCCGCCGCCGGACACCTGACGGGGGATGGGTTCTCCGTACAAG
>CBKYSX010000547.1:0-3693 GCA_966690745.1 uncultured Ardenticatenales bacterium | reverse complement strand
AGCCACCCCCGATGAAGATGTGCGCGTGGGCGCGGAATTGATGGCAAGCGGTAAGAACCGCCATGAACATGATGTTGTGGTGCAAATGCTCCGTGCCGTACTAACCGATACCTGTGTGGATATTCACGCCGCCGACAGCCCGCAATTGCTGAAACTGGCGAATGTGCAACATCTCTATACGCCTGTCAGTGGGCGATTGCGCCCCCACGCGACGCTCATGGATTTGATTGCCCGCTTGCACCCGACCCCGGCGGTGGGTGGTTTGCCCTCGCAAAAAGCGGTGGAGTACATTCGGGAGCATGAAGGGTTGGATCGGGGCTGGTATGCCGCGCCTGTTGGTTGGCTGGATGCGCGGAAAGAGGGCGATTTTGCGGTGGCACTCCGTTCCGGATTGGTAGAAGGCAACCACGCTACCCTCTTTGCCGGGTGCGGCATCGTCGCCGATTCCGACCCCGCCGCCGAACTGACGGAAACAGAATTGAAATTACAGCCAATGCTCAAGGCATTAGCAGAGAGGAGAGTGGAGAGCGGAGAGCGATAAGGTATGGCTCTCTCTTCTCTCCATTCTCCTCTCTCCGCTCTCTTCCTATGATTGTTCCCCAAAACCCAACCTACGCTTACGTAGGCGCATTTGTAGATGAACTCGCCCGCGCCGGGGTGCGCGATGTGGTGATTTGCCCCGGTTCCCGCTCGACCCCGTTGACGCTCACCTTTGCCGCCGAAGAGCGGATTCGCAAATGGGTGCTGGTAGACGAACGCTCGGCGGCGTTTTTCGCGTTGGGGATTGCCAAACGGTCGGGGGTTCCGGTGGCATTGGTATGTACATCGGGAACGGCGGCGGCGAACTTTTACCCTGCCATCTGTGAGGCAAAGGCAAGCCGGGTTCCGCTACTAGTGTTGACCGCCGACCGCCCCCCCGAATTGCAAGAGGTGGGTGCGCCGCAGACGATGGGGCAGAAATATCTGTATGGGGAGCATGTGAAGTGGTTCACGGAAATGCCCCTGCCGGAGGCAACGGATACCCTGTTGCGCTATGCACGGTTCACGGCGAATCGGGTGGTATCAATAGCAAGGTCTATGCCAGAAGGTCCAATTCACATCAATTTTCCGTTCCGTGAACCCTTAAGCAACTCCTTAATCCCTACTTTGCCACTCCCAGACGAATCCAAAAGGGATAAAGAGGCATGGGAAGGTCGTCCATTTCGTTACACGAGTGATGCAGTTGAAATTTATAGAAGTGCTGATACGGTATATTCCTCAGAAACAATTAAAAGGTATGAACGGGGTTTGCTTGTTGTAGGCCCTCATTTAGGTTCGGACTTGGAGGCACCGCATTGGGGAATGGTTATGAGATTTGCAGAGTATTGGAAGTTTCCGATTTTAGCGGACCCTCTATCACAAATACGTTTCATAAAGGAAAAGGGACTCATCGTTGATAACTACGATGCAATTCTGAGAGACGCTAAGTTTGTAAAACAATACCAGCCTGACCTCATCATTCGATTCGGGGCGATGCCTACGTCAAAAGCATTTTTACAATATTTGCAAGCCTGTCCGAATTGTGATGTGTGGTTGGTAGAAAGTAGCAATGAATGGTTGGATCCTACACTCTCACTTGCATTAGTGTTTTCTGGAGATACAACGACTTTTATATCTACAATTCTCCATGAGGCGCGTGAGTTGGACATTCCGCCACGCGAAAAAAGTGAGTGGTACGATGCTTGGCAAGCGGCGACACTTAAAACTAAAACCGTTTTATCCAGCGAGATAAACCGGTTTGATGATATGTTCGAAGGTCGTGTTTTTACAGAGCTTGCGGAAGTTTTACCCGACAAGGCTACTTTGTTAGTAGGTAACAGTATGCCAATTCGGGATTGTGATACCTTCTTTCCAGCGACCACTAAACAAATTTCTGTTTTTGGGAATCGGGGCGTGAATGGCATAGATGGCATGACCTCGACAGCATTAGGTATTTCTGCCGTTCAGGGTGAACCCACTATCCTCGTCGTAGGCGACCTCACTTTTTACCACGACCTGAACGGATTGCTGGCGGCGAAGAAATACGGGCTGAACCTGACCATTGTGGTGATTAACAACGATGGGGGCGGCATCTTCTCCTTCCTGCCGCAAGCCGAACACCACCCCGACCATTTTGAGGACTATTTCGGCACCCCGACAGGCTTAGACTTCCGCCTGGTGACGGAGATGTATGGCGGAACCTTTACGCGGATTGAGAACTGGGACGACTTTCGGACGGCGGTGACGACAGGCATTACTGAAGGCGGCTTACACGTTGTCGAAGTGCCGACCAACCGTGAGCGCAACGTCGAAATGCACCGCCATTTGTGGAAGAAGGTATCCGAAGGACTGAAAACAGTGAACGAAAGTGACGACAGTGAACGAAAGTGACGACGGAGACAAGAATTATAAGCGTTGCTGTTTGCCGTTCACTTTCGTTCACTGAATGCGTACCACTTGGAGACGATATGACCCTAATCCCCCTCCGCCACGGGGCGGCACTGAATGTGGAGATACAGGCGGGTGCGCCGGATGCGCCTGTGCTGGTCTTATTGCATGGCTTTACGGGCAGTTCAGCTACATGGGCGAATTTTCAGGCGCAGTGGGGTGATGCGTTGACCACCGTAGCAATTGACGCGATGGGGCATGGCAAATCGGCAAGCCCCAACGACCCCACCCGCTATACCATGGCAAACGGCATTGCCGATATTGTGGATATTCTGGATAAATTGAATATCCCGCACTGTTTCCTGCTGGGCTATTCAATGGGGGGACGGATGGCGTTGCACATGGCGTTGAACGCGCCCCATCGGATTCAGGGGCTGATTCTGGAAAGTGCCACTGCCGGGATTCGCACCGAGGAAGAAAAACAGGCGCGGCTCCAATCGGATGAAAAATGGGCAACTCTGCTGGAAAAAGAGGGGATGGAGGCGTTTGTGAACCATTGGGAACAATTGCCCCTCTTTGCCAGCCAGAAGCACTTGTTGCCGGAAATATGGCAGGGGCAACGGGAGCGGCGGCTTCGCAATTCGACTAAGGGGTTGGCGGCGAGTTTGCGCGGGGCGGGTACGGCGGCTCAGGACAATCTGTGGGGTCAGTTGCCCACCCTGAACATGCCGACCCTGTTGATTGCCGGGGAACTGGACAGGAAATTTACAGGCATTGCCCACGAAATGCACCCCCTCATTCCGAACTCGGAATTGGTGATTGTGCCGAACGCGGGACACGCCGTTCACCTTGAAGCCCCCGACACCTTCGGGGAATTGGTCGGTCGTTTCATCAAAACCACACGCAAAGAACAAGCGATTGGCGGCTATTAAGTGAAAAGTGGTTAGTGATAAGTGAACGGCGACGACAACAACGTCAGTGACGACTACAAGGGTAAAAACACAGAGATCTTCCATTGCTCACTGTCGTCACTTCCGTTCACTGTTGTTGCTTCTGTTCACTGCCGTTCACTATTCACTTTTCACTAACCACTTATCACTCAAAAAGGAGAGTGCCTGATGGCATCGGTCAACTGGGAAAAAGTAAAAGAATACGGCGATATTATCTATGAGAAGGCGGAGGGGATTGCGCGGGTAACGATTAACCGTCCCGAAAAACGCAATGCGTTCCGCCCGCAGACGTTGTTCGAGATGTTGGAAGCCTTCCGTGACGCGCACGAAGACCCCG
>CBKYSX010000546.1:0-3707 GCA_966690745.1 uncultured Ardenticatenales bacterium | reverse complement strand
CCCACATCAATAATGGTCATGGCTTGCCTCGTTTTCTATAAGGTTCAGAAGGAAGATTAGAGGTAAGATGGACTCGTCCGCTCCATCATTCGTTACCTGTTAGTGTAGTATAAAGGCGCGGAATTTGCACCTCGAATTCTGCAATGTTTGCTACATATTCCCACAATGCCCCCACCCCGCCAACCTCATATCCCACACACCAGGGGTCGCCCCATCTGCCACTTCGAACTTGTATCATTGCCCATTCCCAAAACTTCCAATCCTCAGAAGTCATGGGCAGATGATCTACACGTTGGTTCAGATATTTGGCTTCTGCCTGTTGAATGATTGCATCGCTCGCTCCTGAATTGTGCAATGCCAGAATGGTACTCATTGTGATGGTCTGAATTCCCGTCAGGTGTAATTCGCGGACAGTATGGGTAGGCAACCCCGCAAAGTATTCCACATAGTCCATATTCAACCGCTCGGCGGCAAGGCGGGCATGGGAAACATCCAGTAACATTCCACATCCCGCTTCTTCAATCACCGTGCTGATAAACTCGGGTAAATAGGTCGGGCGGAGATAGGTAAGACGGTCATCAAATAGATTCTCAACCATTACCCGCTCCTTGCCATATCGTTCTACCACAGGTGCAATATCGCCAAGGGCGTGTTCCACCAGAAATTCGATATGATCGGCGCGTTTGCTGTTGCGCGGAATCTGCGGATAGTCACGCAAGGTGGTTTCCAAATGTAGATTCACGTAGGGGGTATCCGTGCGTTCCAACCACCGATCCACCTCATCCCATGCCACCACTGCTTTTTTTTCACTGTTCCATGCCGTTCCAATTCCTTTGCCCACTATCAACGGTAAATGGACATAGGTGGGTAACAATTGCTCCGCCACCGATACCACCGACTCCCATGCCGGACATTTGAATACATCTATCGTTACTATCCCGTCTTCCACCAGTTGCGCCAGAATCGGCGAATAATTAACCGCAAGTTTCATTGAAATACGGGTATTGAGTATTGAGGTGTGAGAAAATGACAAGCTCACTTCCTGTTCCCACTATGGAGAACAGAACTGAACTCGCTCCCCCTCTTGGGAGGGGGGTAGGGGGTGGGTCGTCGTTGCCGTTTTCTCCCTGCTCACTGCTCAATACTCCCTTGATTGACAACACGTATCATGTAACTAAAGTAGCCCTGTTTGACCAACGCCGACAACACTCATTTTGGAGACAACACCGCATGAACGCCGACGCTTCAGCGCAACCCGCCCCCGACCAATTCCCCAACGCGGCACGTATTTATGATTATACCCTTGGTGGTACGCTCAACCGCGAAGTAGATCGTCAGGCGGCAGAGTATATGTTTAGTCTGCTTCCCTCAACCCGCAAATGGGTACAGATGCTCCGTGCTTTCCTGTACAAAGCCGCCAGCGAACTCTATGGGGAAGGCTTTGAACAATTTCTGGATTTGGGGTCAGGCTTGCCTACACAGGATCATGTTCACCACGCCGCGCCCGATGCCACCGTGGTTTATGTAGACAATGATCCGCTAACCGTAAATCAGGGGCAAACCTTGCTTGCTGATGTCCCCAATGCTACCTATGTGCAAGGCGACCTACAAAATATTGAAGCTGTTCTGCAATCTCCTGAAGTGCAATCAAAAATTGACCCTACCAAAAAAGTGGCCATTGGCTTAAACGGGATTTCGGTCTTTTTCCAGCCGGAAGAACTGCATCAATTGGCACAGACGTTGTACACCTGGGCACCGGACGGGTCGCAAATTTATATCACCTACGAAACCAAAGAAAAGGACAAAACTACCCCGGCATGGGAACAATTTATTGCCATGTTTACCACTGCCGGGTCGCCCATGTATGTCCTCTCGTTAGAAGAAAACGAAGCATCCATGCGTCCGTGGCGTACCTTATGGATTCAGCCCGTGGCTGAGTATTTGGGTAAACCTGAAGGGTATATTACAGAGGTAGACCGTGAAGGCGTGGGTGTCGAATTTTGGGCGGCACGGCTGGGGAAATAGATAAGGAAAGCAGAAAGCGGAAACAACAATAAAGTTGTTCCCGCTTTCCGCTTGCCGAACAGCCTAATCCTACGGGGTGCTGGTCGTATCGGTGGGCAAAATGGGTGCTCCGGTTTGCCCACTTAAGATCAGAGTTAAATCCGCTCCTTCGGGAATGAAATAGAGTTTGTCGCTATCCCCGATGACGTTTTGGAGCAGGCGGAGCCGTTCCAATTCATAGTAGCGGTCGCTGGTATCGTATACCCGTGATAATTCTTGGTTGACCTGATTTTCGCGGCGGGCAACTTCCAATTCAATCTCGGTTTGTGCCCGTTCCTGATTCAATTGCTCTTGCAATTGCAGGGTGCGCTGTTGGGCAATTTCTTGCTCCAACCCGACGGCGGCTTTTTCTCTCAGCAAATCGAGATATGCCTGATCGGGCGCAACATTGGAAACGCGAATGTCCAGCAATTGAACGCCGAATTCATCCAGCTCCGGCTGAAGCAAGGCGAACAAATCGGTGGTGAATACCCCACGTCCGGTGGCACTCCCTTCCTCTGTACCCAATAACTCATCAAGGGTGTATCGCGCCGTTACAGTTTTCACCACTGCCGGAATCCGGTTATTTACCTGTTGCAGAAGGGCGTTGTCGTCTACCGCTTCCGAGCGATATTGATTCCACATGGTTTCGATGCTGTCACGGTCCCGTTTGCGGGCAAAGGTGACCGCAATCGAAACCCCGATGGGTTGCTTATCTCGCGTTACCAGATCAGGGTCTTCCCATTCCAGCGTCTTAGCACTAACATCTACAACGGTGAGCTCTGCAAAGGGGTTGAGGCTCTGGTGACCACCGGGGGCTTTGACATCTACCAATGCTCCCCGATTGGTTTCAATCCCTACCTGGCTGGCTTCTACATCGGAAAAATAACAGCCTGTCAGAGTAATGAGTGCGAGCAGAAAAAACAAATACCGTGAAACGGTGAGCATGGATGATCCTCCGTAAGGGGTCAACACACAACAATAGTGTGTACAGTTGTCAATAACGGTAACGACACTACGCTGATTTGATGTACTAAGTTGCTTGCCTACTTCTATTGTCCTTGAAAGAGGTGGTTTCGGCAATCCCCTGAAGTTGTGCTCCGTAACGGCTGAAATTCCTTCAATGTCAAACGATTTGACATCGTGGTATTTCCTGCTATACTGTTGTTCATCGAAGGAGATACCCCTTACTAATGCCTACTAAATACGAAGGAACTGCCAAGGAGCAACTTGCTCTGAATACTTTTATAAAACTGCAACGCGCCGCTACCACATTCCAAAGCGTATTAACACGCAAGGAAACCATCGGACCGCTTACGTTAAGTCAATTCGCTGTGTTAGAAGCCCTTTATTACAACGGACCCATGTGTGTCGGGGAAATTGGCAACAAGGTCTTAAAAAGCGACGGCAACATGACCTTGGTCGTGGACAACCTTGAAAAGCAAGGGTATGTTGAACGCCATCGCGACCCGAATGATCGTCGCTTAGTACGTGTACACATCACTGAATCAGGGAAGACACTCATCGAAACCATTATGCCCAATCATGTGGCAACGATTGAAGCCATGCTGTCAGTCTTGTCGGCAGAAGAACAACAACGTCTGGGGGAGTTATGCCGTAAACTGGGTATTTCTCTTACCCGAACCGGTGAGCCGGATTACGGC
>CBKYSX010000545.1:0-3715 GCA_966690745.1 uncultured Ardenticatenales bacterium | reverse complement strand
CGTAGACCCATACATGGTCATAAAAATTGCGAATCGCGCTTTCGTTTTGTGCCTTTTCCCATTCCCGTTGCACGGTGGCGGGGTCGTCCAAAATATCACGCAAACCCAGCACCATGCGGGTGCGCCCCTGCGCCCGCAACCATGTCAGCACCGGGTTTAATTCCCCCATCACGCCACGCGGTACATTATCCACCACCAATACATCGGGGCGGAAAGCTTCCAATGCGGCGCGAATGGTGCGGGTGCGGAGCCGCAGAATTTCATTGATGGCGACATTTAGAGTGCGGGCGCGGTAGGTTCCGGCGGATTCCTTATATAAGGAAGGGAGAATGAGCCGATCAATGCCGGAGGGCAGATTCATCGCATCGGCTTGTTGCGAACCGGTAATCAGCAAAATCGAACTGTTAGGGATATTTCGGTTCAGGTGTTGGGCAATCAGCAGATTGCGGCGGATATGCCCCAACCCCATCGTATCGTGGGAATAAAAGGCAATCCGACGGGGTGCGGGGGTCGCGCCGATGTCGGTTGTATAGGTTCGTAACTGTCGCGCCAGATATCGCATTGTCTGTTCTCCTTTTGGTACTACCCATCCTGTTGTCAGGCGGCTTGTTGCGAGAACAGACCCGTTGGCATTGTTAAAAATACAAAAATCTCTTAACAATTACAGAACTTTCGCTTGCAGATGAATTTTGAGAGTGTGGTGCACTCTCAAAATCCACCTTTTCTCGCTTTCGGAGCGAGAGTCCTACATTGAAGAAATGATGCAAGGAGAGTTAAAAATTGGCTCTTCTCCGTTTACATGGATGTACCTCTTATGGTTATTGTTGCGCTTTAAGGTTGTGGTTGAAATAGTACCCGAAGATGGTATGATAGTACCCAAGACCTATCCGATTATTGCCAACACAGGAAGGAATTAGACCGATATCCCTTCCTCATCTGCATCGGGTTTATATTATGACAACTTTCACCTCTTCGTTGCGTCCCGGCGACGACCTCCGCCATTATCGGATTGAACGGCAAATTGGGGCGGGGGGCATGGGAATCGTGTACGAAGCACGCCATCATACGCTCGATTATCGCGTTGCCATCAAAGCATTTGCCTTCCCTTCCCCCACTACCGCCGAAGATACCAACGCACGCAACCTACATCAAGCGGCGTTGGATGCCTTTATTGCAGAAGCGCGGGTGTTGATTACGCTGGACCATGACGATATTCCCGCGGGGGGTGCCGATATTCCCAAAGTCTATGATCTGTTCCAGGAAAATGGTTCCTGGTTTTTGGTCATGGAATTTATTTCGGGGCAAACATTGGAGCAGATTCTGATAGAACGGGGCGGCACCGTTCCGGTAGAGGAAGTCGTAAAATGGGGTGAATCCATCCTTAAAACCCTGACCTTCCTACACCAACAACAACCCCCTGTCATTCACCGCGATATCAAACCGGGCAATCTGAAACTGAATGAACAGGGGCGAATGGTGATTCTGGATTTCGGAATCGCCAAAAGCGGAAGCATCATTGCCCGCGACCAACGCACTTCCAGCACATCGCAATTTGTCAGTTTCCATTATGCTCCGCCCGAACAATTGCGCGGACGGGGTACCGATGCCCGCAGTGATATATTCGCACTGGCAGGTACGCTCTATCTATTGATGACCGGGGAACATCCCCCTGATGCTCAGGAACGGGTGAATACCACCCTATTGGATCGCCAACCTGACCCGCTGCGACTTGCAAATGAACTAAACCCCGCCATTCCGCGCTATCTTGCAGAAGCGTTGCAACAGGCATTGGCTATTCAGCCCAATCAACGCTTTGAAAATGCCGAGGCATTCCGACAAGCCTTAGCCGACCCGTGGGGGCAAGCCGCTGATTATAGCGGTCTGCTGACAACTACTGCACCCACAGCAAATATCAAAACCGGAGCCGTATCGTCTCCCGCAACACCTCTATCCCCGGCATCTCCTACTAAATCGCGCAGTAGTGTGCATCTTCCCGCAACACCGACAGAAGATGTGGTCTATCGTCCCGTTTCTGCACCCTTGACAGCGGAGTCGCGCCGTTCTCCACTAATAGGGGTAATGGCTGGTTTCCTGTTGTTGCTGATGGCAGGTGGCATCCTGGGGGTATGGCAGGGCTGGCTTCCCCTACCTATCGGAATTGGGGGCAACGCAATTGCGCTCAATGAGGGGGTATCTGTGCCTACTGCTGAAAACGAAGGAGTCGTCGTTGTGGCGACTGCTACCCCGGAGCCAACCTTTACCCCCAATTCGTTGCCAACGGCGGAAAGCGTTAATACAAGTGCTGAAACGGGTGGAGTCGTTCAATCCACAAGTACCCCCTTATCCATCCCAACCGTCACGGCTACCCCTGGCGAAACCCCTACGGAGACTCCAATTCCCACAGCCACTGCCACGGAAATTGTGATTATTCCGACCCCGACCGCAACGGAAACGTCGCGCCCCGTAAGACCCTCGGCAACAACAGCCGCTCCCTTTGCTACCGATACGCCCGCGCCATCCCCTACGGCAACATGGGCGGCTCCAAGCGCGCCCCCGGCAGCGGCAACCGCAACGCCACCTCCCCCCCCCCCGCCTACCCCACCCGTCCGCCCCACCCCCCGATTGTGGTACGGGATCCGCCTGCCTGGGGGCAAATTGGAGTCAATGATTTGATTACCCTAACGTGGGAGGGTGGCGGCGGACCGATTGCCGCCAACGAAGCGGTCTATATTCGCGTCTATCAAAATGGCGTATTTCAGCGCAATATTGAAATCCCCTATATTGAATGGAACAGCCAGAATTTTTATCCGTTCCGGGGCTGGCAAGTATCAGGGGGAAACGACCAATACGGACGGTTTACCGTCTACATGGAAATTGTGGATGTAAACGGGGTAAGCTTAACCCGTTCGCAATCTTGGGACTTTGAAGTGGGTCCGTAATGCCCGTTTTTAGGCACTATGCCTAAATTGATAAGGAAAATTTTAGGCAATCTATACAAAGTACCTCCCACGGATTCCCGCTATACTCTAACTTACTAAGGCACTGTTGCCGCTATTCCGGCATGGTGTCTTTTTATTTCCCCGATGTTGGTCAGTTGGTAGGCAGGTTGCCTAACCGTACTGACTCCTCCGTTCCCATCAATGCACGATGGATGGGCAATGTTGCTCGATGTGGTCAATCTCGCGTTTCGCGCCCGTTGTGGGCAATCGAAAGGAGTCGTTCCGCATGGAAGAACAAGTTGCCTCATTAACCTATTCTATTGACGTGTTCTGGGTCTTGCTTGCCGGGTTTATGGTCTTTTTCATGCAAGCAGGCTTTGCTCTGGTAGAAGCCGGATTCACCCGCGCCAAAAATATTGCCCATACCATGATGATGAACATCATGGTCTTCTGCATCGGTGCCATCGGCTATTACCTTGTTGGCTTCGGTATTCAATACGGGGGGGTCAATTATACCTATCCTGCCACCGCTACTGCCGGAGAGTGGGCGTTTTCACCTATTACGCTGGGCGCATGGGGGGATGCGCTGGCACAGCCGTTGTTAATCGCCGGAAACGGGATTATGGGGTTAAGCGGCTTCATGTTGAATGGCATAACCGCTTCCGAAGCGTCGGCAGGAATGTTGGCGTTCTTCCTCTTCCAGATGGTCTTTATGGACACTGCCGCCACGATTCCGACCGGCTCCATGGCAGAACGGCTAAAGTTTAGCGGCTTTG
>CBKYSX010000544.1:0-3722 GCA_966690745.1 uncultured Ardenticatenales bacterium | reverse complement strand
TTGGATGGCTCTGCATTCCGATGACCCGCCCCTACCTGATAATTGTTAAAGTTGTTCTGAAGGGCAGAAATATCATTTGAAGTCTACCCGCCTCCTGATTCCGCTGCGCTTCACCAGGGGCTACGAATAATATGGACGACAACGGCGAAATGTCGTTCATTCAAAGCCCACCCCACCCCTAGTTCCGCTACGCTCCACTAGGGGCTACTCATAAGCTGGACGGCAACGACAAAAGGTCTGTTGAGGTTTAGTTCCTTAAATCATCAATAATGTCTTATCTCCACTCGCATTTCCTCTTTTGCAACCCATCGCTACCATCTTGCGTAGTGTCGTTTCGTAAACCTTTGACTGTTGGGGGGTAGGGCGGATGGTTCGCTCTGCCTCTACTAAGGATGGTATTGCCATGACGCTTGAAACCCCGATTCGCCATCGCCTTGTGAATATTTCCCCCAAGGCATACGAACACCCCGCCGACCGTGCCGCCACCGCCGCATTGAAATCTATCCCCTATCTGGATGTCGTGGTGCGCCGCTTGATTGAATACAATTACGAACGCGCCTTTCGTCAGGTGTTGCTCGGCAACTCCGTAAAAATCAGCGAAAAGCAACTCCCCGACCTGTATCAACATTATCTGGATGTATTGGACGTGCTGGATATGCCCGAACGGTATGACCTGTACTTGCAACAAACCCCGGTTGCCAATGCGATGGCAGTGGGGTCAGGCAAACCGATTATTGTGTTGAACAGCGGGTTGGTGAATATGCTGGACGAGCGACAGGTGAAAACGGTCATCGCGCACGAAGTCGGGCATATTTTGAGCGATCACGTTATGTATCGCACCGCCCTGATTATCTTGTTGCAATTAGGGTCGTTGGCATTGCCGATTTTTGTAGGTCTGCCCCTGTTGGCGATTCGGTTGGCATTGCTGGAATGGTTCCGCGCCGCCGAATTGAGCTGTGACCGCGCCGCTACGCTCGCGGTCCGCGACCCCCAAACGACCTGCCGCGTGATGATGCATCTTGCCGGGGGAACCACCTCCGAAAAATTGAGTCTGGATGCCTTCATTGAGCAGGCAAAAGAATACGAGGCGTGGACGGATGGCTACGACAAGGCGCAACGCTTCTTCATTGAAATCGGCGCAACCCATCCCTTCCCCGTCTGGCGTGTGCAGGAAATTCTGAAATGGGTACAAAGCGGGGAATATGACCGTATTCTGCGCGGCGAATACCCGAAACGGGACGACCCCGTGAACCCCGCCCGCGAAGCCGGGGATGCCGTGAATTACTACGGCGAAAAGTTCAACGAAGCGTTCCAAGCCGCCGGGGAATCTGCCCAGAGCATGGCGAACAAAATGGGCGAATGGCTCCGCAAAGCTGGCGAAACGCGGGACGAGAACAAGAATTAAGATTTAACCACAGAGCACACAAAGGACACAGAGAACGGCAGATCTTTTCCCCCTCTCGGGAGGGGGTTAGGGGGTGGGTGTCGTTCTTTGTGTCCTTTGTATTTTGGTACGGAACCGGCGGGCGGGTCAACGGGTGCATTGTGGGAGGTGTTGGTTTGTCTGACCCGCCCCTACTACCAAACTACCCAACGCCATAAACCGAAAATAACTCACCCGTATTTTGTTTGATGTTCTTTTTTCAGCCGCTTATACTCGGGGTCTTCTCTGGCTTGCACATATTTTTCGTAGAAGATTGCCGCCGCTTTTGCTTTTTCGGGGTCATTTGTTAAGGGCAATTGCCCCTCGGTGCGTAATCGTTTTTCCTCTTTTGCCGTTTTTGCCTTCTGCGGGTTGGATACGTATTTACGTCCACCTTTATGATTGGTATAGCGGCGGGCGCGGGTCCAGCCCATTTGCAGGAATTTCCGCGCCATATCCATCCCCACAAAATCTCCATCAGCCTTGTACTGCTCAAACATCTCAAATATTTTGGCGGAGGATTCCTCTGCAATGTCGGGGGTGCGGAACCGCCAATAGGGTAGAATCTCCGATTTATAGGGTTCCACCAATAATACACCCTGCTCCCCTTTGCCTACGCGATAAAGTTCCGGCTGTTGGCGCAGGTTAAGGTTCTCGTAATCAAGGGAATAGTCGAAGGGTTTGGTCATAGTGTACTCATCGCTGTGAAGTTCCCCGCCCTAAAGGACGGGGCAACGAAATACGGGACTCTGCGAAACGAGTGTATTCGGCAGGGGGGTCCCGTATTTAATAGCCCTGCCCTGAAAGGGCTATGGATTACCCCCAATTATCAATGCCATCCACTCAAATTCCCAACGTTGTCTGGTAGGGGCGGGTCATCGGAATGAAGAACCATGCAACCATCGTTAAAGACCCGCCTACCTCCCAAAATGGCGCGGGGTTTGGCGGTAACGGTGGGCGACCACAAGGGTACGCCCCTACAGAACGCGTAATTTCAACCTCATGGCTCATGGCTCGTTGTTAAGTTTTTACATTGTTTCTCATATCAGTTAATACTATAATCGCATGACCATTCAACCCAAAAGGAATCTCATATATGCGCGATGAATCGCTCGAATTTCTGAAAACGCTTCTAACCACCCCCAGCCCCACCGGTTTTGAGTATCGGGGGCAGAGGGTGTGGAAAGCCTATGTAGAATCGTTTGCCGATGAAGTGAGTAGTGACACCTACGGAAATGTCTATGCCACGATCAACCCGGAAGGCTCCCCCACGATTATGTTGACGGGTCATGCCGACGAAATTGGATTGATGGTGAACTACATTTCCGAGGATGGTATGATTTACTACAAACAAATCGGCGGGGTAGACCCGGCGTTGGTGCGGGGCAAACGGGTAAATATTCATACCGAAGAGGGCAGTGTACGCGGGGTGCTTGCCGCGCCGCCGATTCACCTTTCCGAAAAGGGCGGAGATTCCAGTGTACCCAAACACCACGAAAACTTTATTGATATCGGGGTGAGCAGTCGGGAGGATGCTGAAAAGTTAATTGCGATTGGCGACCCCATTACCTTCGTGGATGATTTTGAAATTCTGCGCGACGATGTAGCGATTTCCCGTGCGTTTGACAACCGCGTGGGTACATGGTCGGCGGCGGAGGCTTTGCGCCTGATCGCAGAGAAAAAGGGCAAGCTCAACGCCAAAGTGGTTGCCGTGTCCACCGTGATGGAAGAAATCGGCGGGCATGGGGCGCATCTGGCGGCGTACCGTTTGGAGCCGGATGTGGCATTGGTGGTGGATGTTACCCACGCCACCGATTGGCCCGGACCGAGTAAAACCAAGCATGGCGATGTCAAAATGGGCAAAGGTCCTGTGATTGAGCATAGCGCGTTGGTACATCCGGTGGTGCGGAAGCGATTGGTTAAGGTGGCGAAGGCGAATGACATTCCCCTGCAATACGCCGCGTCGCCGGGGTCTACCTATACCGATATGGACGACATCTTTAAGTCCCGCCTCGGCGTGGCGAGTGCGCTGATTTCCCTACCTAACCGCTATATGCACACCACCGTGGAGATGATTCGCTTGAATGAACTCAATCAAATTGCGGAACTAATGGCGGCATTTGCGTTGGACGTGCAGGCGGATGAGGAATTCAAGGTCGAGATTTAAGAGAGGGAGAGCGGATAAATGAGAGTGGAGAGCATTATGCTCCACTCTCTTCTCTTTTAAGGGCGAGATTACATGTTGAAAAACAAGAGCGTATTGCTTACGGGCGCATCGGAAGGAATCGGGCGGGCAACC
>CBKYSX010000543.1:0-3723 GCA_966690745.1 uncultured Ardenticatenales bacterium | reverse complement strand
GTATCCTCGCCCACCGACTTGCCACCGCCGGTAATCCCGCCCACTGGTGGCAACCCCGCCCCCCGTGAGCAGAACGAGTGCCAGAGGGGTACTATCGTCGGGGGTTAACGGGTTGGTGACAGCAATAGTCCACGCCGACCCATCAATGCGCGGTCCTCTAACGGCAATATCGCCGCCCACTTCAATCAGCACCGGAGACAATGCGCCAAATTGCTCTGCCAGCCGTTGCGCCGCCCATCCTTTGGCGATTCCGCCTACATCTACTTTCATTCCCGCAGGCAACCGTACTTTCTGCTGTGCCACATCAACTTCAATCATTCCCGCCTTAACAGGAGGGATCACGGCGGGTATCACCACCATGTCGGATTGCGTCGCCATCGTCTTAAAATCAAAGGTATAACCCGTTGCCTCTAATTGAGGGAGAAGGGTAGGACGAACCAACCCCTCACTCCACACTTCGGCTTGTTGCGCCAACGACAAAACCTCTGCCATGGTCGGGCTGACACGAACGAAATTGCCTGCCTGCGCGTTCAAACGGGACAATTCGCTATCAGGGCGGAAGCGACTTAAGCATTGCTCCCATTCCGCAAAGCGTACCGGAATCTGTTTCCATTCCGGCGGAGGTGGGCTGTCGCTCTCCCAAATCAGATGGATACGCGACCCCATCGCGGTAAAGGTTTGCGTGTCCATGCTTAGCGCGAACTACTGGTGGATGCCGCCGGAGCCGGGGCGGGCGCGGCGGGGGGCGGGGCACTGACAACGGGCGGCGGAGGCGCAGACACACTCCGCAAGACAGGAGCCGCCGGAGCCGGGGCAGGCGCGGCAGAGGCGGGTGCGGCAACCGGAGCCGTGTTCGCGGGAGCCGCCGATGCCACATTAAAGGATTGGGCTGGAACCACCGTTGGAATGGGCGGCAAAGCAATATCCAGCGTATAGGTAGGCGTTACCACTTCCGCAACGGGCGCGGCGGGTTGTACCACTGCTTGACTTGCCGCCCACGCCGCCGCTTCTGCCTCGGCGCGGCGCATCTCCTCTACGGTGAAGTGCGCCCACCCTCCCAGCGTTCCCGTTAAGGCAAGCGTGGTAATGAGCGTATTCACGTAGGGCCAGCTTTTCACCACTTTTTTGGCGGGCTTTTTAGGGACTGCCCCCCCCGCTTTGGCGGGAAGGGTCGGCGCGGCTTTGGCTTCCGTTGCTACTTTGGGCGGAATGGCTTTTGCCTCAACCGTTTTCTTTTCGGGAATGACTTTGACTTCGGGCAGAGTGGTTGGCTCTGCCCCGTTGCGCTGATCGTTGGCTTCCAGATCGCTCATGTGGTGCTCCTAATCATTATCGTCGTCGCGGTCGTCGTCATCATCCCGATCATCGTCGTCACGGTCATCATCGTCCCGATCATCGTCGTCGCGGTCGTCGTCATCCCGATCATCGTCGTCACGGTCATCATCGTCATGATCGTTTTCGATTTCGGTTCGTACGACTGCCCCGGTATAAGCGTCAATCCGCACTTCGTTGTCATTCGTAAACTTCACATCCCAAATCAAAATCCCGTGTTCATGTTCCAGTTTGATTTGCTCCACGGTTCCCGGACCCACCGATGCAATCGCAATCGCAAGGGCTTGCTCTTCGGAAATCGTTGCAGGCGACGGAATCGGTACAGTCGCGGCAGTGGTTCCGCCGCCCCCTCCACCAACCGGAGCGGGGGCAGGAGTGGTTCCATTAAACACCACCGCGCCTGTAGTCGCATCCACATAAATCAGCCCTGCACTGGTATTGACCTCATAGGCAATCGTGCCTTGAAAATCCACCAATTCCGCATTGCCCGCAAGCGTTGCCCCGCCCGCCACCGACAGCGCGATTTGCGCCGCCATATCGGGCGATATGGCATACGTTGGAGCAGAAACGGGTGCGGCACTTGCCGGAGCCGGGGCGGGAACGGTACCTCCGCTCCCGGCGGCAGGTTGCCCCGCGCTGACTTGCGCCAGTTGGTCATACGCCGCTTCTAATTGCGCGTTTGCCTGCCGTAAAGCTTCCTGATATGCCGCCTCCCGTTCCAAAATCGCCTCTTGCAATGCCTGTTGCGGGTCAGGGGTGGCAATCGCTTCGGCGGTCGGGGCAACCACCTTTGCGTCTGTAACGGCGAGCACCTGTTTCACATTTTCGGCATCGGTGGTCAGCCGTATCAATACCGCCCCGACCGTGACCAAGCCGAAGACCGTCAGAAACGTGGCAAGCAAAAGAGCCTGTTGCTGTCCCATAAAGTTACTCCACAAGTTTTAGTGTGAGGGGTAAATCGGCTTTACCCCTCACACGGGGTTGGGGGATTTAGTCGTTGTCGTTCTCGATACGAGTCCGAACAATTGCGCCGGTATAGGCATCAATCCGCACTTCGTTGTCGTTGGTGAACTTCACATCCCAAATCAGGATGCCATGTTCTTCTTCCAACTTCATATCGTCCACGGTTCCCGGTCCCACTGCCGATACTGCAATGGCAAGGGCTTGTTCTTCGGAAATGGTAGAGGTAGGTGCGGCTTCAGGCGCAGGGGCAGGTGCTTCGGCAGGTACAGAAGCGGGTGCGGTAGTAGGGGCAGGGTTGGTGGATACCGTGTTGGTGGTGGGTGCGCTTGCGGGCGCGGGTGCTTGCGGCGCAGGGGCGGGGATGGCTCCGTTGAACAATACAGTTCCGGTATTGGCATCAATATAGAGCAAGCCGCCACTGGTCGCTACTTCATACGCTACCGTTCCCTGGAAATCCACCAGAAACGGAGCGGCAGTCACGGTAGTATTGGGCGCGGCGGCAAGGGCAATCTGTGCCGCCGCTTCTTCCGACACCGCAAAGGCGGGGGCAGAGGGTGCGGTACTATTCGTACCGGAGGATGCGTCCGCAGGAGCCACCAACCCGGCTTGTAATTGCGCCAGTTGTTCGTTCGCGGCTTGCAATTGGGCATTCGCCTGGGTTAATGCCTGTTCATACGATGCCTGCCGGGATGCCACCAAATCATCTACCGCCTGTTGGTCAGGGTTGGTAACGGTAGCGGTCGTGCTGTCGGTGGTATTTACCGCCACACTTTCGGTTTCATTTAACAGGGCAGGTTCAGTTGGCGCGGGCGCATTGGTCAGGCGAAACGCCACAGCTCCGATGAGTATTAAGCCGAAGGTGGTTAAGAAAGTGGCAAGCAAAAGTGCTTGTCGTTGTCCCATGTGGTTACTCCCGTTTTTGGCGGTGCATCGTCCGCCGATCATACTGGTGGTGCGCTATCAATACAGTATCGTTGGTATCAGTAAAGAGTAGTTCATCCCCCGAAAAATACATAGAGGGTAAAAGAGAGGGGTGAATGTGGTTATTCACATTCACCCCCGAAACCTAATACGTATCCGTGCCTTTATGCAATATGCCCTATGCACTATGCAATGTCGTATTATTCCGCCGCGACCCGCAATTGCGGGAAGAGAATGATCTCGCGAATAGAGGATTGGTTCAGCAGTAGCATCACCATACGGTCAATCCCCCACCCGATGCCCCCTGTCGGCGGCATTCCGTACATCAAAGCATTGACGTAATCCTCATCAATCGGATGCGCTTCGTCATCGCCCGCCGCCGCTTGCCGTTGCTGGTCCTTAAAACGTTCCAACTGCTCCAACGGGTCGTTCAACTCGGTAAAGGCAGTTGCCCGCTCCGCACCGCCCGCAAACAATTCAAAGCGTTCGACCACATTGGGATTGTCC
>CBKYSX010000542.1:0-3727 GCA_966690745.1 uncultured Ardenticatenales bacterium | reverse complement strand
TGCCGCGTTGGGCAAGGGTGACACGGTGGGGACTGATTGCCCTTTTGCTGGCGGTATTTCCTGCCAACCTTCACATGGCATTAAACCCTGACCGCTATTCTCAAATTCCCTTATGGTTGCTGTGGGTAAGATTACCGCTTCAAGCGGTGTTTGCTGTATGGGTTTGGAGGGTGGTAAGACCCCGAAAATAGATCGCTATAATTTTTTTTGGACACCACAAAAAGGGCTTGACATGCCCCTTTTTTTCTTGTATTCTCTTTGTAAGTTAAATTAACTAACTAAAGCCAATGGTTGGTGAAGAGTGATCAGTGAACGGCAATGATCATCCAAGATCACTTTTGTTTACGAAACATTACCATCGGACCCCTCATGGAAAAAGCGACCCGCCAGCACACCAAAGAGCACAATGCCCGCCTCGTTCTGAAAACGATTTATCGGAGTGAGGGGATGAGCCGCGCCGAGATTGCCCGCGCTACGAATTTAACCCGCCCAACTGTTTCTGCGCTTGTTCAAGACCTTTTGGATGAGAGGTTGGTGACCGAGCAAGGGATGGCTCCTTCCTCAGGAGGCAAGCCGGGAATATTGTTGACTCTTGCGCCCGATGCCTTTTACATTGTGGCGGTGGATTTGGGGGGGGATGAGGTTCGCGCCGCGTTGTGCGATTTGCGCGGCGAGTTGCAGAGTGAAGCGACCCGCCCCCGGACCCAAGCAGTCGGTGCGGATGCTCTGGGGTTGCTGTATGACGTAGTAGGGGAGTTGATTGCCATGAGTCCGCGCCCGATTCTGGGGATTGGAATTGGGACACCGGGTTTGGTGGATGTGGAGCAGGGGGTCGTGCGTCATGCCGTGAATTTGCGCTGGCGCGAATTACCGTTGGCTGATTTGCTCTCAGACCGCTTTGAATTGCCGATTTACGTTGCCAACGACAGCCACATTAGTGCGTTGGCGGAATATACGCTTGCCACGCCCGACGATAGCCCGAATCTGATTGGCGTAAAACTGGATCAGGGAATCGGGGCAGGGGTGGTATTGAACGGGCAATTGATTTACGGGGACGGTTTTGGCGCGGGGGAAGTGGGGCATGTGGTGGTGGTTGCAGATGGGGCGGAATGTACCTGTGGCAATCGTGGCTGTTTGGAAACCGTGGCGAGTAGCCGGGCGATTCTGCAAGCGGCGGCGCAGTTGGCGGCGGAAGTGCCTGCTTCCCGTTTGAATGATGTTCCTTTGACATTAGAAGCGATTGCCACGGCGGCAGAGGCGGGGGATTTTGCGGCGCAACAGGTGGTACGGAACGCGGGACGGTATATCGGGATGGCTTTGGCACATTTGATTGGAGCCTTAAGTGTTCGTCACATCGTGCTTTCCGGTGCGGTGGCGGCATTGGGCAGTGGACTGTTAGAAGCGATTCGGTCCACGACTGCACGGCGGGTTCTGCCGAGCATGGCGGCGGCAACGGATATTCGCCAATCTGCATTGGGGAACCAAAACGTGTTGCTGGGTTGTGCGATGATGGTCTTGCGGGAAGAGTTGGGAATTGTTTAGGGGTATGGATTGAGTATTGAGAATTGAGAAACGGCGGTGAATGAACACCAACGTTCCTCATGCTCACTACCCACTACTCCGACATAGGGACGCTATTGTGTTTGCAGGTGTTGATGTCGGCGGAACCAAAATTGAAGTAGCGGTCGTGACGGCGGGGATGGAGCTGGTCGGAGTTGCCCAACGCCCGACGAATAGCACCAGCCCGACGCACATTGTCGCCGGAATTGCTGACGCGCTTACGGAGGCTTGCTCGGTTTCCCATACTGCTCCTTTGACAGTGCGCCGTGTCGGTATCGGGGTTCCCGGACAAGTGGATACGGCGCAAGGGCAGGTTCATCTGGCGGTGAATCTGAATCTTGACCATTACCCGTTAGCGAGGGAGGTTTCCACTGCTTTTGGTGTCCCTTGTGTGCTGGAAAACGATGTGCGGATTGCGGCATTGGGAGCGTGGCATTATCTGTGGGGCAGAGAACGGCACGGGCGACTGGCGTATTTTAATTTAGGCACAGGAATTTCAGCAGGGTTGGTCGTAGACGGAAACGTTATGCGGGGGGCGCATGGCATGGCAGGTGAGATCGGGCATGTGGTGGTTGAACCTAACGGAGAATTGTGTGCCTGTGGCTTGCGTGGCTGTTTGGAAACGGTAGCGAGTGGCGCGGCAGTCACGCGCCAAATTGAGGCAACCGGGTTGATGGAGGTTCTGCGTGGCTACGGGGCGGAAACACCACGGGCGCGGTATCTCTATCGGGCGGCACAAGCCGGACAGCCGGAGGCAATGGCGTTGGTACAGCGTGTAAGCCGGGCGGTTGCCATGGCAATTCAGTGGTTGGTAATGGCATGGGACCCGCAAATGGTAGTGTTGGGGGGCGGATTGACCCGTACCGGGGAGTTGTTTTTTGCACCGGTGCGGGCGGAAATGGCAGTGTGGCGGGAATCTTCGTCGCTAGCGGCAACGATGCTTCCCGACCATAAATTCGCCCTATTGCCGGAAGCATTTAATGCAGGGGTCTGGGGCGCGGCGTTGTTGGCGATGAACGGTAGTGAATAGTGGTCGTCATCCACTTACTCGAGGAGGAGTATCTATCATGCGTAACATTCTGAAAGTATTGCTGGTTGCGTTGGTCGCGTTGTGGATGGTGGGGTGTGCGGCGCAAGCTCCGACGACCCCGGCAGTGGAAGAACCCGCTCCGGCGGCAGAGGAACCCGCCGCCGAAGCACCGGCGGAGGAACCTGCGGCAGAAGAGCCTGCGATGGAGGAATCCGGCGGAACCACCATTAGTGTGATGTTAGTGGATTATATTCCTGATGTCACCGATGTCTGGCTGGAAGAAACCGTAGTTCCTGCCTTCCAACAAGAACACCCCAATGTGAATGTAGAGTTTGTCTATGTGAACTGGGGCACGTTGGATGAAACCATTCAAGGGTATTTCGCGGCGGGTGAAGGAGCGGACATTCTCAATCTCGGTTCGGAATATGTAGCGGAATATGGCGACCGGTTGGCTCCCTTGAATGCCGAAATGGAAGCATGGGGACAACTCGACCAATTTGTACCTGCCTCCTTGGAAACAGTGACATGGGATGGCGAAGTGCGCGGGTTGCCTTGGTTGACCGCTCCCCGTGCCGTCATGTGCCGCACCGACATTTTGCAAGAAGCGGGGATTGATGGCGCACCGGCAACCTTTGAAGAGGCGATTGCCGCGGCAGAGGCGACCACCACGATTGAAAACGGGGCATTGGTGCGGCAAGGGTTCATTGCTGATGGTTTGCTGAACAACTGGCAGGAATATCTGGCATTAATGCAATCGCTGGGTGGCAGACTTTACAATGAAGATGGTACGCCCGCCTTCAACACACCCGAAGCGAAAGCCGCGCTGGAATTTATGTACGAACGCCGCCGTGCGATTTTGCCCGACGATACCATTGCCGGATTGCCGGAATCCACCGGAAGCCGCCTCGTATCAGGGGAAGTCGGTTGCCAATGGGGGAACCTGTGGGGCGCACCCGCTACCGATGACCCCTTGTGGGAAAACATTGCGCTGTCGCCGGGATTGACCAACCCCGATTTCCCCGAAAGTAAGCCTGTGGTTCAAGTCTTCAATGACTGGTTGGCGATTCCCGAATACAGCCAGAACAAAGAGGCGGCGGTGGCATTCCTGCAATTCCTCGGCTCGGCGGAAAACCTGAA
>CBKYSX010000541.1:0-3728 GCA_966690745.1 uncultured Ardenticatenales bacterium | reverse complement strand
GCCCCGCACCCATTACCGATTTTACCTGATGACCCCGCAAGGGGCGTGGTGGCTGACGGCGGCGGGGATGGTGCGCCACACACCCACCGATGCCACGGATTTCAAATGGATTGCCAATTTTGATACGCCGGATTGGGTGCGGGATGGGGTCTTTTATCAGATTTTCCCTGACCGCTTTGCCGATGGCGACCCGGCGAACAATGTCAAAAATGGGGAATACCTCGCCTATGGTCGCCCGGTGGTGGCGCGGCAGTGGGGCGAGGCACCGAACCCCAAACAGGGCGGGATTGAGTTTTTCGGCGGAGATTTGCAGGGGATTATCGAAAAATTGCCCTACTTGCAGGCGTTGGGTGTCACCGCCCTCTACCTGAACCCGATTTTCACCGCGCCCAGTAACCACAAATATGATGTTGCCGATTATGAAAATGTTGACCCCCATTTGGGCGGCAACGAGGCGTTGGTGGCGTTGCGACAAGCATTGGACGAACGGGGGATGCACCTGATTCTGGACATTGTGCCGAACCATTGCGGCTCAACGCACGATTGGTTCCGTGCGGCGATGGCAGACCGCACCGCCCCCACCGCCGACTTTTTCACGTTTCATGGCGAGGATGATTACGAAAAGTGGCTTGGTGTGCCCAGCCTGCCCAAATTGAATTACCGCAGTGAAACCCTGCGCGAGGTGATGTACGCGGGGCAGAATGCGATTATGCGGAAATGGTTGCGCCCGCCCTATCGCATTGACGGCTGGCGGCTGGATGTGGCGAATATGCTGGCGCGGCAGGGGGACAGCCAGTTGGGGCATAAGGTGGGGCGGGGGATGAGGCGGGCGATTAAGGGGGAGTTTCCTGATTCTTTCCTGTTGGGTGAGAACTTTTTTGATGCCTCGCCCCATTTGCAAGGGGAAGAATTGGATGCCACCATGAACTATCGCGGCTTCACCTTCCCGGTTCTGCAATGGCTGGCGGGGTGGGAATTCGGGTCGCAGATGCAGGCGGCATGGGCGGATACCTATCGTTTGCCCACTTCTGCGCTGGCGGAACAGTGGCAAGCCTACCGTGCCGCGATTCCGTGGCAAATTGCGATTCATCAATTCAACCTGCTGGGAAGCCACGATACGGCGCGGGTGCTGAGTGTGGTGCAGGAAGATGAGGCATTGGCAAAGGTGGCGGCAACCCTCCTGTTCACATACCCCGGTGTGCCTTCGGTCTATTACGGGGATGAAATCGGCTTGACAGGGACAGGCGATCCGTCGGTGCGGGGCTGTATGCCGTGGGATGAAAGCGCGTGGAACCACGACCTGCGTGGCTTTTATCAAACCTTGATTCATCTGCGGCGCACGGCTCCGGCGTTGCGGTGGGGCGGCTTCCACTTGCTCTATGCCGACCGGGAAACCATCGCCTTTCTGCGCGAGGCGACGGAGGAGAAGATGATTGTGGTTGCCCGCCGCGCCGATGATGGGGTGGAAGCATTGCCTGTTGGTGTGGGCGGCATTGTGGACGGAACCCGTTTCTATGATGAATTGTCGGGTGCGGAAGCCACGGTTGCCAATGGGATATTACCGCTTGCGGGGCTTGGGGCTGTCGGGGCACAGGTGTGGCGGACGATGGATTGAACGGGGACGGGGGGATGGGGGTAATGACGGTGATATGACGGGGTGGCACGGCACGAATGGAGATTAATCTCCCACCCCGCCCTAAAGGGACGGGGCTAATAAACACACGACAACTACAGCACTCCACAACGTTGTTACGCGCATCCCTACAGACGACAACCACAACGTCGCTACGCGCATTCCCTACGGGCAGATGCGTTGCATCCGTTGCACACGTTGTGGTCTTCCGGGGAATAGGGCGGGTCACAGGTTCCATGCCGTAGGCTCTCTAAGGTGTGACCCGCCCCTACTATGCCTTTCATTTACCACGCATCACGCACCACTTTTGATATGACTCCACACGACCTTAAAACTCACCTGACCGCGATTCAAGCAAATGACTATTCCGCCGAAGGGGTTGATGTCCCCGCCATGATGGAGGCGATGATCGCGCATATCGGCGACCCCGACTCCGACTTTCGGGAACTTTTTATTTATCCCACGCTGGCACGATGGATTCCGAAGGTATTGAGCGGAGAGGAGAAACGGGCATTGCTCCATCAGTTATTGGATGAGCAACATCTGTTTTATCGCATCGGCGAAGGGGAAAGTGATGCAGTTTTTACGCGCACCTTTACCCTTTTAGCCCTTGCGATTCTGCTGTATGACCACCGTGAAACCCTGTTTTTAAGCCGGGATGAGGTACAGCATACGCTGGAAAAGGTAGTGGCTTATGCAGAAGCCGAACAAGACCGGCGGGGGTATGTCGGGGTGACGGGCTGGGCGCACAGTATGGCGCACCTTGCCGATGTGCTGGATGAATTGGCGTTGTGCGACGAATTCGGGGCGGAGGAATTGCGCCGGATTTTGCATACGATTCAGCAGACGATGACCACGCCCCTTACCACGTATCATCACGAAGAAGATGAGCGCATGGCATTTGCCACCTTGAGCCTGTTCGGGCGGGGCGTGTTGAGCGAAGCCGAATGTGCGGAATGGCTGGCGGGGTTGCCTGCCGGGGTGCCGCCGCGTCAGGAATTTACAATTGAGGGCTACCGCCAACGGGTGAACCTGAAGCACTATTTGCGGAGTTTGTATTTGCAAACAACACGCAAAGAGGTGCTGGAAGGATTGCACCCTTCCATCCTTGCCGCGGAGCGTGAGGTGACGCTCTTTAAGTAGAGCCTTGTCTTTTGCAATTGACGCAACCTATTCTAATAACTATTTGAGCTGTCATTTTTATTTAAGAAGAGATTTACATCTAATATTACAATGGTAATCTTCTACTATATGTATTTTTCAACTCTTTTAGACTTGCAAATAACAAAAAAATGTGTTATAATAAAAGAAATGGTAGGGAATGTTGCAGCATTCACTAACAATCCTGTGAATAAGATATGTTACTTCTTATTCTTGGGTTTGGTCCGGTTCTCTACCCACCATAGCCACACTACCATCAGATTCGCTCCGGTATCAATGGCTTGTAGTAGAAGCTGGACCATTTCTATTAAGGTCCCCATTTGTTTTCACCTCCTTTCTCAATACGTTGCTTGGATAGAATCATAACGAAGAATCCATGGTTGAAAATGGTTCTTCGACCAATAGGTCAATGTAGGCTTTAAGTCTGTCTTTATCTGCACGAAGAATAGGAACAGGCAAAAATAGGTAAGCCTTTTTCCCAGTTGAAAGACGCACTTCAATACGGTCTAAATTTTGGACTTCTTCCGAAGAAAGAAAATCCTGTGCTTTTGAAGAAAAGCCTTGATGTAGCCTTTTTTCTTGGCGGTTGGTATCACCCGCATTTACAGGAAAGTCAACATCACGTTCCTCATTAGTTATATTTACATCACTATTAAGTGCGGGTGTTTCTTGGAAATCAAGATACCCCTTTGAATTTAACACCCCAGCATAAGTTGCGGATTCGATAAAGATTCTTGCGGCTGTATTTGCCGCCTCTTTCAAAATTCCGTATTTAGGATTCGTATAAAGCAACCTTGCCAATCGGTCAGTTTCAGGTAATTGTCGATTGTCAAAGTCCTCTATTATTTGTTTATAAAGACCAGGTTTCCTCATTGCATCTTTTAAAGCACGGCGGAACTTACCTTCGTCTTCAGAAAATAACACTTCGTTCCAC
>CBKYSX010000540.1:0-3734 GCA_966690745.1 uncultured Ardenticatenales bacterium | reverse complement strand
GCCGCGTTTGGCACACAGGTAAAACTCATTCCCGACATCTCCCGCCAGAGCGCGAGCGGCAACCTTCCGCTTCAACAGCAGGTGCTGGACTTTGCCATTCGCGCCTATCACGAAGGAATAGGCATCGGCTTGGGGTTGGGTGGCAACGAAGTGGGCAACCCGGCAGAGCAATATCAACCCTTATTTGAGGAGGCACGGCAGAGCGGGTTGCGTGTGGTGGCACACGCGGGGGAAACGGTCGGGGCGCACAGCATCCGTAGTGCGTTGGATGCGCTGGGGGCGGAACGAATCGGGCACGGGGTTCGCGCCGTAGAAGACCCCACCCTGGTACAACGCCTGCGCGATGCGCAAATTCCGTTGGAAATCTCGCCCCATGCCAATTACTGTCTGGGGGTGGTGCCGCACCATGAACCGCACCCCATTGCAGAATTGGTGGCGGCGGGGGTGCTCTGTACGGTAAACACCGATTGCCCGCCCTTCTACAATACCAACCTCACGAATGAATATATCACGCTGGCGGCGCAGGGTTTTTCGATGGCGCAATTATGGCAATTAAACCGCAACGCTATTTCCGCCTCCTTTATGCCGGATGAAGAAAAAGCGGCGTTCCGGCAGGCGTGGGAATATCCCCTGCCGGTTGCTTGCTAACCAAAAACGGCAAGGATGTGTACATCATCCTTGCCGTTCGGGTTCAAACTCTATAAAGACTAACTTGGAATATTAAACCAGTTTTGCATTGCCATCAGAATCGTAATATCGCCGGAGGCTTTGAATTTCCCGGTCATAAACGCCACTGCCCCGTTCATATCCCCTGCCGAAATCGCCTTCCACACTTCGCTCGGGGTATCAATGGTAACGTCGGGATTAGGCGCAACGCCTTCATTCATGGTGGCGGTACCATCACGCACCACCAGATAATATTGCCCCTCTTCCTCACCGCTAAAGTTAAATTGCACCGTCTTATTCACATTGGCAATCGCGTCCGAATTTGCATATTGAGGCATCGCATAGAGGATTTCTTTGAGGGTTGCCGGAATTTGAGCCATTGGGGAATTGTCCTTTCAACAGGAGTATCGTCATATCCAATTGGAATATAACGGGGAATATCTACACCCGATTATAGCCCATCCTTTCCTTCCAACCAAACGACCATTTGGTAGATTGCGTTATATCACTGCTCCATAGGACTTTTCCGTCCAAACAGGTGTAAGCAAAAAACGACAGATCATTTGCGGATTGGAGGGTACCACGGGGACGTGCTACCCAAAACATGGTTACGGCGAGCGGAACGGGTAGCGCGGGGACGCGCCACCCCCAATCAACTGACAACTTTTGCTTACACCCCGCCAAAACAGCGAAGATGCCACCACCCCGCTTCACATGGTATACTTACCATTGTCCCCACCAATGCAGAGTGGAACTGTGTGGTGGCGAACTTCACGCACCGAACATCACGCAACCAATACAACCTCACGAAAAACATTTTATGGTAGCCCTAGACCCGCTTCAAGCCGTTCACGATAGTGCCGCCTTCATCGCCCGACACGCCCGACACGTTCATATAGATCAATCGGCATTGGTCGCATTAGCAGAGCAGATTGCCTCCGGTGCCACTCCGCCCGTTGCATGGGACAATGTTCACCATTTCAACGATGGGTCGCCCCGTACTGCCCAATATTTACTGGTGTTAGACGCGCTCAATTTTTGTTTCTGGCCCCAACCCGCGTGGGATTACAACCGGCTGGCGTTGTCGCTGAAACAAACCATGCTGAACGAACCGGAACGTTTTACCGCAAACGCCCTCGCCCGTGTGACTCCCGCCGATGTGCGCGTCATGCTCGGCAATTCCGATGACATTCCTTTGCTGGAACAACGCGCCATGCTCCTTCGTGAAATTGGTGGGGTGTTGGCGGGCAGATGGAAGGGGGAGGCGGCACAGCTGATTGAGGCGGCGGAGGGGTCGGGAGCGGCATTGGTCACGCTGATTACCGCCGAATTCCCGGGCTTCCGCGACCATGCCATTTATAAGGGTTTCCCGGTCTATTTTTACAAACGCGCCCAGATTGCCGTGGGGGATTTGTGGGGTAGTTTTGGTGGGCAGGGGTTGGGGCATTTCCACGATTTGCATCGTCTGACCATGTTCGCCGATTACCGCGTCCCCCAAATCCTCCGTGCGGAAGGGGTGTTGGTCTATGCCCCGGAAATAGCGGTAATGGTAGATAGCCAGACAGAACTCCCTGCGGGGTCGGAAGCGGAAATCGAAATACGGGGGATGACCATTTACGCCGTTGAACAACTTCGCGCCGAACTCCAAAAGCAGGGTATCACTCAAAGTTCGGTCGAATTGGATTGGCTGTTGTGGAATATAGGGGAAGCTAAACAGCATACCATTGCTCCCCATCATAATACCTTGACGATTTATTATTAGCAGTGGGTGTATCCTGCCACACACGACTGAAGCCGGAGGGAGCGGCAACCAACCCCCTTCCCATCCCCAAGAGCTGAGTCCCCGACAGATTTTTTGGGGAAGAAGATCGTAATGTTGGACAATGGGTTCCCCGCTCTAAAGAGGCGGGGCTAAAGACCCGTTATCTGCGAAACTTTGCAAAGGACAGGTCTATAGCACGGTCACTTTAGTGCCGTGAATCGGGTTGACTCTACCCATCAAAAAAAAGAGGGGCAAAATGATTACAACCATAATCATTTTGCCCCTCACATATCAGGTTTGTCTTAATCCAACCAGCCCCCGCTACCACCCATGCCGCCACCCCCGCCGCCGGGTCCGCCGAGGTCCCGTTCAATCGCTTCGGGGTCGTCACCCCCTTCTAAGCGTTCGACCACCTCGCGGAAATCATCGCCCAAATCTTCGCCCATTTCCTCCCCCATCTTCCGCATCATTTTGCCCAAAGATTTGGGGTCATCTTCATTAAAATCACCCCACGCGGCGGGGTCTGCCATCTTTTCCATACGGGCTTCTTCCCCCGCCAAAAATGCCACCTTGCTGACCAGACGGCTCATCTCTACGCCGCAACGGGGGCAAGCAGGCGCGTTCGTATCACTCATTTTCTGCAATTTGCTCCCGCGATTGCCGCACGCGGGGCAACGGTATTCGTAAATCGGCATAGACACTTACTCCATTCAGGGGGTTGTATGAGGGTGGGTAGGATAACCTCTCCACTCTCTACTCTCCCCTCTCCGCTCTTTTTATGCTAACATTCCCCAATTATACGCAAACCCACAAAGGATAGGATATGGCGACGGAATTTCTGCATGTTGGCTTCAGTTGCTATGTAGATGCCAACAGCCTGGTTGCCATTCTCAGCCCCGATTCCGCCCCGGTGCGGCGCATGATTCGGGATGCAGAAGGGCAAAACAAGGTCATTAACATGACCTACGGACGTAAAACCAAAGCGGTGTTGGTGCATTCCAGTGGTCATATTACGCTGGCGGCATTACAGCCCGACACCATTTTTAATCGCTGGAAAAGCCACAAACCCAACGAAAAAAGTGAAAAGAGCATAGAGCGAGATGTTGAATAATCCCATCCTCCGAGGCGATTTCATGCACGAGGCGGCGTTTTTGTATAACAGCAGTCATCGGGAAGTGAACCCGTTAATGATTGTCATATCCGGTCCGTCCGGGGTGGGCAAAGATGCCCTGATTAACGAGATGAAAAAACACAATGTCCCGTTCCATTTTGTGGTAACGGCGACCACACGCCCCATCCGCGAAAA
>CBKYSX010000539.1:0-3737 GCA_966690745.1 uncultured Ardenticatenales bacterium | reverse complement strand
CGCCAATTCTGCCAGCCACCGCCCGCTATGTCCGCCGACCAACCCCATCGCCAATACCTCACTCTCCAACTGCTTGACCACCCGCGCCACATTCAGCCCTTTTCCGCCCGCCGCTATTAATGAATGGGTAGTACGATGAATCCCCCCGATTTCGATTCGGGGAATCGTCAAGGTACGGTCAATCGCCGGGTTAGGGGTAATCGTGATCATCATAACTCAAGTATAAATCGCTTTTCACCCCATGACATCTCCCCTCCCCTGTGTTACAATAACAAGCGTTCCGCCGTTTAATGCAAAGGGCGCGGGATAATAGTAGATAGCCATTCCCGCCGGATACTTCCCCTCGTAGGAAAGGAACCAAATCGTCATGTGGTTATGTCTGAATGGCGCGTGCGGCACGGTCAATCCTGATTCCGCCGAAACCTGTACCGTCTGCGGCGCGTCAGGGTTGCAGGTGCGCCTCTTTAAGCCCGGCACGATGATTGGGGATTATGAAATCCGCCGCTTTGTCGGGCATGGGGGGTACGGGGTGGTTTATGAAGTCACACGCCGCGAAGCGGACGGAACGGTGCTGGATATTGCGTTGAAGCAGACTTCGCTGGCGGATTACCGCGCTCTTGAACGGGAACTCAATCTGCTACAGCAGGTCTCCCATCCCAATTTGCCCATCTATTATGAAGCCTTCCAGCATGGGGGGTCGGGCTATCTGGCGATGGAGTTTGTACAGGGATTGAACCTGCGCGAATTACTAACCCATGCGGGCGGGGCATTGGGTGAAAAACAGGTGATTCAATACGCACTGGAATTATGCGGGGCGGTGGCTACACTCCATGCCCAACGCCCTCCCTTACTACACCGCGATATAAAGCCCGCCAATATTCGTTTGACCCCCGCCGGACGGATTAAGTTAGTGGATTTCGGGCTGAGCAAAGCGGGTAACGAAGCCACCCGCACCACCCAACAGGGCGCAACCCTCGGCTATGCACCGTGGGAACAGCTGACCGCTTCCTCTAAAAGTGACGAACGGAGCGATATTTACAGCATCGGTGCTACGCTCTATCACTTGCTCACCAATCAGATTCCCGCCAATAGTCTGGAACGGGGCTATGAAGGACGGGATAGCCTCATTCCTCCCGAACAGTTGAACCCATCCTTAAATCGGGAAGTTGCCAAAATTATTCGTAAGGCAATGGAGCGCAAACAAGAGGCGCGTTTTCAGAGTGTAAAAGAATTAGAACGGGAATTGCGGCGGGTGGCGGGTCCTGTGGCTACAGCAGGAAGCGGTTCCGCCCCGGTTATTCTAGCCCGTAAGCCCTTCCAATTGCCGGTGGTCTGGATTTTGCTGGGATTGGCACTGGTTTTGGGAATTGTGGCACTAGGGGTCAATCAATTTGCGGGGGTCAGTGCCACCGCCGACCCGACAACCGTGGTTGCTGTCGCCACCGAGAGTCCGCCCACCAATGTGACTTCTTCCCCCGCCGCCCCAACCTTTACCCCCGATGGAGAGGTCATTGTTATCACAGAAAATGAAGCGACTTCAACGCCTGTGACGGAGGCAACTGCCACAACTCCCCCGGCAACGGAACCACCCGCCGCCACCCGCGCCCCTACCTCTACGCCTCTGCCGCAATACGCCTTCCTATCGGTGGCACCGATTGCCAACGGTACTTCGGATTTTGGCTCGCCACCACAGGGACGGGTACAGTTTGCCGGAATCCCTTTTGAGGTCAGCCGTGCCGTGTTCAAAAGTCAGGCAGATGTAGACCCCTGGCGGATTGCCCCCACCGAAGGGCGTGTGACCACCACCCTGACAGGCGCAACCCGTTTACACATGCTGGTCAATACGGGCAATGGTAAGCCCGATTATGAGGGAAATGTGATCGGGGCGGTCTATGTCACCTGTGATGGAACAGAACTGTTGGTCACCAATCTGGTGTTGGGCGAGCACGTCCGCGAATGGCATTCCGACGAAGGGGTGATTGGCACAGCAACCCTGCCGCAACAGGTCTTTGAAGGGGGACGTACCGATAACGATACACGGCGCGGACATATAGATATGTTATCGCTGGATTTGCCCGCCGTCTGCCTCACCAACCTTACCGCCGTCACCCTACGTGATACCTCGGCAGATACCGTTGGGTCGTTGGACCCCGCCCTCAACTGGACGGGTGCGACAGTGGAATATCGGACGGGGTACTGAGGTATTGCGTATTGCATCCTTATCGTTATAAGCACATGTTGCTGAATTCGCTATGAGTATCGAACTACAAGTGCTTCTTAGACAGCGCAGAGCCTTCCCCTAACTTCATGCACCATGCACTACGCACCATGGAACTTTATTATGGAATCACCCAAAAGTGTCTTAACCGATATGGACGGCGTTCTCGTGCGGGGGCGGACAATTATCCCCGGTGCCGCCGACTTTTTGCGCCGCTTAAGCGATGAGGGACGTAAATTTCTGGTCTTAACCAACAATTCAATCTATCCCCCTGCTATTCTCTCCCACCGCCTCAGCCGTATCGGGTTGGAAGTGCCGGTAGAACGTATCCATACCTCCGCGCTGGCAACCGCCCAATTTTTGCATACCCAACGCCCCGGCGGAAGTGCCTATATTATCGGCGAAGATGGCTTACGGGAGGCATTAGAGGATATTCACTATACCGTTACGGATGAAACCCCTGATTATGTGGTATTGGGCGAAACCACCGATTACAGTTTTGACCGCATTACCCACGCTATCCGATTGATTCTGGAGGGCGCACGATTTATTGCGACCAATTCCGATGTCACCGGACCTTCGGAGGAGGGGATTGTCCCCGCCACCGGAGCCGTGGCGAAATTGATTGAAACCGCAACAGGCGTTGCCCCCTATTTCATCGGCAAGCCCAACCCCTTAATGATTCGTACCGCCCTTAAACGGTTGGGTGAACATTCCCAAAACACCATTATGATCGGGGACCGTATGGATACCGATATTTTGATCGGGATTGAAAGCGGGTTGGAAACGGTGCTGGTCTTAACCGGTGTTACTTCCCGCGAGATGGTGGCGGGATTCCCCTATCAACCCACACGAATTGTGGATTCCATTGCCGATGTGCTTTAGTAAGGTGGAAACGTAAGCGGGAGTCATTCGTTACTCCTTATGCCTTATAGCCCGCATTGTAGAACGATAGAACGGACAATTCCCCGGTTTACTCTGTTTGTCCGGCATCCCGCGCCATCGGATAAACTCCCGTAATCTGCCCGTTTTCGTCCATCAATACCCAATTGGTATGCCCCCATTCGCGGGGCAAGCCATCAAAAGCAAAAAAGGTGACACCCAAAACGCGGGGGTCATCGCTCCAGGGTCGCCACCCTGCGTTGGGCAGATCGGGGTAGTTGCCTTTATTCCCGTAGAGTGCCAATTCCACATAAAGCGCGACCTGTTCTGCCGAAGGTAAGTTTGCGCCGCTATCCAGCGCGTTCGGGTCACTGCTTTCGGCGTGTCGCCAGCCTGTTTCGGTAATCAGCACAGGATAGGGGGCAATCCCCAATTGTTCCAATTTTGCCAATTCCCATTCATACCCGTTCACCCCGCGATTGGGAACTCCTGATGGCGGGGGAGTCCGTCCTTCCAACAGGGTTGGGGTAAAAACATCAATCTTAAAGGTTTGTTCCCACGGCGGCGCGGCAAAAGGACCCATGGGGTAGGAATGGCTTGACCACACATCAATCTGGTCAAACGCTGAAGGATGGGC
>CBKYSX010000538.1:0-3741 GCA_966690745.1 uncultured Ardenticatenales bacterium | reverse complement strand
GGGAATCTCTAAACAGGTGTGCTACGCCCTTGTATCGGTTAGGATACAAGGGCTTTTTATTTGCCCGTTTCCTCCCCGATATGGGGATGGGAAAAACAACCCTTATAGGAAAGGAGGAAACTCCCGTGGCACTTACACGCGAAGAAAAAGCACAACTCATCGAGGAATATACCGAAAAGGTATCCCGCGCTGAAGCCGCTTACATCGCCGATTATCGCGGGCTGTCCGTGAAAGAAATCGGGGATTTCCGCGCCGAGTTTCGCAAAGCCGGTGCTGAATCAGAATTGGAAATCGGGAAAAACACCCTGTTCCGCATTGCCTTTGAAAATGCAGGGTGGGTGGTTCCGACCGAACATTTGGAAGGACCGACAGCCGTTCTGATTTGTTACGATGACCCCGGCGCACCTGCAAAGGTGTTGAAGGATTTCGCCAAGAAGAACGATAAAGTCAAGGTAAAAGGGGGCGCATTA
This sequence comes from uncultured Ardenticatenales bacterium, assembly GCA_966690745.1. Lineage (GTDB taxonomy): Bacteria > Chloroflexota > Anaerolineae > Ardenticatenales > Ardenticatenaceae > CBKYSX01. The sequence continues at coordinate 3,271 of CBKYSX010000538.1, read as the reverse complement.
CGCACCTCGATTCTTGATGCAAAAGGTGTCGAAGCGATGGCGGATCTCCCTACCCGGGAAGAAATCCGCGGCACCGTGGTTGGAACCCTTATGGGTCCGGCACAAACGCTTTTCGGTACAATCACCGCGCCCCTGCGCGAAATTGTCCAGGTTCTGCAAGCCCGCGCTGACCAGGGTCAGGAAGCGGCATAAGAAGAAAACGACTGCATATTTCATAGTGCATATTGCATAAACGGCAACGGTAACATCCTGTTAGAGGGTCTTTATGCAATATGAATTATGCACTGTGTACCAACAACCATATCTAACCTATATAGGAGATTCCAATCATGGCTGATTTACAAAGCCTCGTCGAACAATTAGACCAATTGACCCTTCTGGAAGCGTCCGAGCTTTCCAAATTGCTCCAGGAAAAATGGGGCGTTAGTGCCGCCGCGCCGATGGCTGTTGTCGCCGGTGGTGCCGCCGCCGCCGGTGGTGCCGCCGCCCCCGTTGTCGAAGAGCAAACCGAATTCGATGTCATCATCACCGATTCCGGCGCAAACAAGATTCAAGTCATTAAGGTCATCCGCGAGTTGACCGGTTTGGGTCTGCGTGAAGCCAAAGCGGCGGCGGAAGAACTGCCCAGCAAAGTCAAGGAAGGCATTTCCAAAGACGAAGCTGCTCAAGTTCGCGCCAAGCTGGAAGAAGCCGGTGCCAAAGTCGAAGTCAAGTAATTTTACAAGCGTAGAATTCGAATTCACGCGCTAATAAAATTGCAAATGTAATGACAAGGGGTGGCAAGTTGATTGCCACCCCTTTTTGTGGTTAAATATATTTAACAGTAAACGTATAGACCATTTTGTATTTTTGGCGTTCATAGTTGCTCATGTGTTATACTAATAGCCATGATAGGGACTTTATTCCTAATCGGGTATGAGATAAAGAGATTAACCACTCGTCCCATAGGCGAAATGCCCCGTCATACGTATAGTAATAGGAATTACGCGTTTTCCATGGCACTCCCCTTCACAACCCGCCGCGTAATCAAGCTACACCCATAGTATGGATACGGATGCCTTTCAAACATTGGTTAGTGATGCGATTGATGGGTTGCCTGATGAATTTTTACGGTTCATGGAAAATGTAGATGTGGTCGTACAACGGTTCCCCACACGGCGGCAACTCGCCGGGGTAGGATTAAAAAGCCGCTACAGCCTCCTCGGTTTGTATGAAGGCACACCCCTTACCGAACGTGGTTCTGATTACTCCTTTGTGCTACCCGACAAAATCACCATTTTTCAAGCACCAATTGAAGCCATCTGTACCGGTGATGACGAAATTCAACGTGAAATCCAGGATACTGTGATTCACGAGCTCGGACATCATTTTGGAATTGGGGAAGATCGGATGGCAGAATTAGAAGCTGAACGGGACAAACGACGGGGTTGATAAACTCCATAGTGCATATTGCATAGTGCCTAAACGACATTCTCTTCCATGATGATTGCCTTTATACAGTATGTAGTATGAACTATGTAGTAGGTAGGGGCTGGTGCGTCAGATTACGCGATTGGTGATTCAGGCACGCGATAAAGAACGGGTGAATGTTTACCTTGATGGAGAGTTTGCCTTCGGGCTGGCTCTGGATGAGGCAATTCATCTTAAAGTCGGGCAGGTATTAACGGATGCCGATATTGAGGCACTGCAAGCCGAAGATGCCTACCACAAAGCCTATCAACGGGTTTTAGATTTGCTTAGCCGCCGTCCCTATAGCACCGGCGAAGTACAACGGTATTTACAACAAAAACAAGTGTCCGCGCCCCATATTGAACGGGTGGTGGCACGGTTGACTGAAGTCGGATTGTTGGATGATCTTGCCTTTGCGCGGTTTTGGATTGAAAACCGCGACACATTCCAACCCCGTGGTGCAACAGCGATACGATATGAATTACGCCAGAAAGGGTTGGATGCCGAAACCATAGACCAAGCACTGGATGAGGGCGACTTTGATGAAGAAGAAGCCGCTTATCGCGCCGGACTGAAAGTACTCTACCGCTTACGCAAACATGAAGAGCGGCGGGAGTTTACGCAGAAACTGGCGGGGGTGTTGGGTCGGCGCGGTTTTCATTGGGAGGTGATACGCCGCGCGGCTGATCGTCTTTGGGAAATCAAAGACGATGAAGAAACCCTCCCCTAACCACGATCATAAGCAGAGCAGATTTTAACCATCTACTCTGATAGAAACTGAATAGGAGGACGGCTATGCCGCCATGGGCAGAGCTCGCCGTGGCGATAGTGATGCTGATCATCGGTGGGGGCATTGGCTATGTCGTTGGATTCCAACGGCGCAAACCCCAGGTGGAAGAAACGATGCGCCAAGCGGAAGCGAAGGCACAGAGCATTATCGTCGAAGCAGAGACCCGATCTAAGCAGTTGGAAGTTGATGCAAAAGAACGCACCGTCCGCTTACGGGACCAAACTGAAGCGGAGTTACAAAACCGACGGAAAGAGATTCAGGCAGAAGAACGCCGTTTACAAGACCAACGGGAACGATTGGACGGACGCTTAGAAAAATTGGACCGCCGCCAACAAGAAGTTGAAAACCGGGCGCGGAATCTGGATAAACGGGAAAAACGGGTAGACGAACTTGTTACCGAACAGGAACGTCTTCTTCAAAACATCGCGCAGTTGTCCCACGACGAAGCCCGTTCGCTGGTGCTGGAACGCACAGAGCAAGGCGCACGGCAAGACATGGCACGGATTTTGCGTGAAGTGGAAATGGAAACCAAAGCCATTGCCGACAAACGGGCACGGGGGATATTGATTACCTCAATGCAACGGGTGGCGACGGATGTGGTGGCAGATGTCGTGGTTTCGACCGTCGAACTGCCCAGCGATGATATGAAAGGTCGTATCATTGGGCGGGCAGGACGCAACATTCGGGCGATTGAGCAGGCAACCGGGGTAGATTTGGTGGTGGATGATACGCCCGAAGCGGTCATCATCAGCAGTTTTGACCCGATTCGCCGCGAAATAGCAAGAATGGCATTGTCGAAACTCGTAACCGACGGACGGATACACCCGGCACGGATTGAAAAAGTCGTTGAAGATGCCCGCGCAGAGTTGGATCAGATTATCCGCGAAGCGGGGGAAGAGGCGGCTGGTTGTGGCCGGGCTCGTACTCGCAGCGACGGTCGGCGGGTTCGTGTGGCTCTTGTACGGAGCCAAGGAGCACCCGGACTACGCGCGGGCGGCAAAGCGCCTCGACGGCGCCAACAAGAGCGCCGCG
>CBKYSX010000537.1:0-3752 GCA_966690745.1 uncultured Ardenticatenales bacterium | reverse complement strand
AAATACGCGCTACATTCTCCGCGCCCTTACGCCCAATCTGGCGCGGGGCAACACGACTGTAGCGATGTTAATGGATATGCTGTCTGGTAAACCGGGCAAAGGATTGTGGGCAATTCGCTTTGATGGTCCACACGGCGGTTCACCCTTCCCGCATATCAATCTGAATCCCAAGATTCCCGGCTTTCCGGCGCGGGACCCCCACTTGCGCGTTCCCCAAAGTGTGATTACGTGGGCGGGGCGCGGGGCACGATTTTTCGAAGGGGCGCGGCGTATTGCCCTGCCTGTGGCAATTGGTATGGATGTCTTCCGCCTCGGCTCTGCTTTCCATGCCGATGGCAATACGATTGGCGGTGAAACTCGCCGCGCCATCGGCAGTGTTACAGGTGGGTGGGGCGGTGCTTTGGGCGGTGCGAAATTGGGCGCAATGGGGGGAGCGGCAATCGGCTCTATCTTCCCCGGACCGGGAACCGTCATAGGTGGTTTTGTCGGCGGAGTTGTGGGCGGTATCGCCGGAGGTTTGGGAGGCAGTTGGATCGGGGAACAGATCGGCGGGCTGTTCTAAGCGAGAGAATTGAGAATGAACCCTTCCACGCCAACGATCACATTTAATCGCTCTATGACGGGGGTAGTCACTATAACAATACCCCCTGTTGAGGGCGGTGGAGCTCCCGCCCACGCCACATGGGTAGAAGTGCTGACCCGGGCTGTGCAAACCGGCTTTGCGGGGCGCGATCTCTGTTTTGCCCAACCCGACCCGCCGTTGGAATGGGGGGATTTGGAGCTGACAACGCTGGCTCCATCTGTGGTGCCTGTCGGTGAAGGCGACCATACCTATCGCCTTGCCTTTGTTCCAAATGCCCCTGCCGATGTTGTTACCCTTGCGGTGGCAAGTGAAGATTTTCAACATGGCGGCTTGCAAATCGGAGTGCTATCTTCACACTCCGAAAGTAGGTATCTGCAATGGATGGAACATCTGAAACAGGCACGGAGCCATTACCCCGATTGGGAAAGTTATCTGCGTTTAAGCCCAACGGAGGCGGAGGGACTGTTCCAAACCGAGATGGCGGCGAAGGCGGCAAGCGGGGTTGAATTTGTGGAAACTGATACCGATGGGCAAATCCTGTATTGGTACAACCCTCACGATCAGAGCCTTGTCCGCGTCAAAAGCACCTTAGAACACGCCGCTACCGCGCAAGGCTGGGCTTTCACGGTGATTGACTAATACGATGTGGGTACTTGATGTACCACACATCACAAAACTAACCATCTAACTTGTCAACGATAGCGCATAACTACATGCTATCGTGATGACCCCCACTATGAACAACAACACACCTACGGAAATTGTTGGTGTTGCCCTGAGCCAGGAAGAGCTCCTGGCGGCACTGTTGATTGCCGATTTGCCCGCATTGCCGGGATATGAAGATTTGCCCGCACGGGTTTTTGGCGAATTACCCGAAGCCGCCCACACCGCGCTGTTGTCGGCGGCAGAACGGGCATTGGTAGCGCATGGGCTGTTGGCACTCACTGCCGAGAGTACCATTCTGAATGAAACTGTCACCACGCTATTGCAAACCGCAACCCAACCGGAGTATAGCTGGGTGGTGTTGCACCAACGGATGGGGCAACCACAACAGGCTTCCTATTTTCACGCTAAAGGTCAACAAACAATTGCCCATGTGGAGCAGTTGGGCATTCACCAGTTTTTGCAGGTCGGGGGTGCACCTGATATTCAAGCCACCGTTTTACAATTGGTAGAACCCATCATGGAACCGCCGTCCGCCGATTGGAATGGAACCCTGCCTGAAAGCACCTTCGCCACCCTGACTGCCGGAGCCAACCGCCCCACCGCAGAAGCGGTTCGGGCGGCTCTGGCGGAAGCAGGCTGGAACGCAGGTGCGGCACAGGGATTTACTTCGGCATTGGAGCAGTTGGTTTCGATGACCGCCTTCGCCCGCTTCAACCATTCTGCCGATCCTGCGCTGACCCGCGCCTTTACCCTGGTGCGGGGGCAAACCCACCAATGGGCAATTACCCCCGCCGCCACACCCAACACCCTGAAAGTGCAAGCCGTGCCGGGGGAAAAAGTGGTACAGGCATTGCAGGAATTTGGCACGGTGGGATAAATATTTTAACCCGGTTTGTTTCCCCTCTCGCCCCACAACAAAAGGCGCGGCTATCACCGCGCCTTTTGCGTTGGATGCAACGACACATTCAATAGCCATTCCCCGCTCCAACAGCGCTCTTAAGAATTAAATACCGTAACTACCCCCCTTTAAGACAGGGAGCTTGTACACATAACATCTCTTCTGCCCTCTTGACAAAATTATACACTGCGTATATAGTTTTTTATAAACCTAACCACTGTGTAGCTAATTTCCTGAATGTCCGTCAAACACACCCTTCTCGCCCTTTTATACCAACAACCCATGCACGGTTATGAGCTGGGCAAACAGCTTTCCCTTTCCGTGAATGCGGAGTGGGATGTAAAGCCCGGTCAAATCGCCGCGACATTAAGCCGCCTGGAGGATGCAGGGTTGGTAGCGCATGAACTGGTGGAAACAGATGATGCCCCCGACCGCAAGGTTTATGCCTTAACCCAGACAGGTATCGAAGAATTAACAACGTGGTATCGCACGGCGGAGGTGCGCGATTACCGGTTGGGCGATAGTTTTTATCTGAAACTGGTATTAAGTCTGATTGACGGACCGGTCAGTGCAGAGGACGTGTTGCGGGTACAGCGACGCGAACTGTATCAACAATTGCATGAGGTCACGGACCTGCGCCGCCACGCCGACCCCAAAACCCATCTGCCCTGGGTGTTGCTGTTGGATGGCGCACTCATGCACCTTGAAGCCGATTTACGCTGGATTGAAATGTGCGAGGCACGTCTGCCCGATTTGAAACAGTACACCCCGCCCACCCCACCGCCCAAACCGAGGGGTAGACCCCGTAAAGTAGCTCAAAGCAAAACGGCTGTGGAGTACAACCGTTAAACGTGGGAAACGGGAAATGAGAAATGGGAAACGCGAAAGATGGCTTCCTTTTTTTTGTTCCGAATCCCGAAGAATGAGAGGCAACCATGCCTGTTGTGCGTACAGAAGCTTTAACCAAAACCTATGGGGATGCCAACCAACCTGTCCGTGCCGTCACAAATGTGAACCTGACGATTGAGGATGGGGAATTTGTAGCGGTGATGGGTCCGAGCGGGTCGGGCAAAAGCACCCTGCTGTACTTATTGGGTGGATTGGAACGTCCGACGAGTGGGCGTGTGTTCTTACGGGATAACGACCTTAGCACCTTAAATGATGAAGCCTTGTCCCATCTGCGCCGCACCCAAATGGGCTTTGTCTTTCAATTTTATAACCTGATTCCGATTCTAACGGCACGTGAAAATGTGGCAATGCCTTTGATTTTGGATGGGGTCGCCCGCTCTGCCGCTTTGGAACGGGCAGATGCCGCGCTTGCCAATGTCGGGCTGACCGACCGCGGTACGCACCGCCCCGCCGAGCTATCGGGCGGACAGCAACAACGGGTCGCCCTGGCGCGGGCGTTGGTAATTAACCCTGCCATGATTCTGGGGGATGAACCCACCGGCAATTTGGATTCCCGCACCAGTGATGAAGTGGTTTTGCTGTTGCGGAAAGCGGCGGATGAATGGCAACGCACCGTGGTCATTGTCACGCATGACCCGCGTATCGCTGCCTATGCAGATCGGATTATTTTCTTGAAAGATGGGCAAATGGTAGACG
>CBKYSX010000536.1:0-3753 GCA_966690745.1 uncultured Ardenticatenales bacterium | reverse complement strand
GGTAACGGCGGAGTTCTGGCGCCAATGTATGCGTTGCGTAGGAAGAGGTATCGGCGGGGGTGAGATCAGTAAGTTCGGGCAAGAGTACCAAAACTTTTTCTGTGTGACTGATTGGTTGAGAAAGAAACCCGGTTTCTGAACCGTCCCGCACCAACGTGATTGCCGCCGCCGCCACTTCTTCTGCCAACCGTTGATGTTCCGCACACCCGACCACGCTAAAATCGGGGCGTTGGAAAGCCGCCAGCCATTGTCGTGTCCGCGCCAACCGTGCCGTCGAACGGGTTAATTCGCCATCGTCCAGCAACATCCGTCCGTAGGCATGAAGTAAACCGTGATAGACCCGTTCTTCTTGAGCAGGGTCGGCAGTGCATAACAGCAAATCCACCCCGGCATTCACCGCCGCCAGCACGTCCAGCACCTGCCCGGCTCCCTGCGCCAATGCGCCCATATCCAACGCATCGGTAATCACCAATCCGTCATATTCCATCTGACCACGTAAAAGGTGGCGAATCACCGCTTTCGATAATGTGGCAGGTAAGGTGGCACAGCCCGTCAAAGCGGGGAGTGCTACATGAGCGGTCATTACAGCTTTCACCCCCGCCCCAATCGCCCGCGCAAAGGGCAGAAGTTCAACACTATCCAAGCGGTCCCGGCTATGGGGCAACGAGGGTAGTTCGTAATGGGAATCCACTGCGCCATCCCCTAAACCAGGAAAATGTTTGGCAGTGGCAATCACACCTACATCCTGACAACCCCGTATCCACGCGGCGGTCAGGGTGGCTACTTCTTGAGGGTCGTCGCCAAAGGCACGAACGCCGATGTTCGGATTGCGTGGGTTGCTGTTGATGTCGGCAACCGGGGCATAATTAAGATTCACCCCGACCGCCGCCAATTCCCGCCCGGTTGCATACCCGATCCGATAGGCAAGGTTGGGGTCATGGGTCGCGCCCAATGCCATATTGCCTGGAAACGAAGTAAACCCTTCGCCCAATGCCTGTAACTGCCCTCCCTCTTGATCGGCGGCAATCAGCAACGGAGGTATACCGGCATCCTGCGCGGTGCGTTGCAACTCATCACACAGTACACGCACCTGTGCCGCATTTTCCACATTTAAGGCACGAAAAAGTGTTACCCCTGCATACTGCCGTTCGCGGAGGCGGCTTTTGACTGCCTCCGGTACGGTTTTCCCTGCAAAAGCAACCATCAATTTTCCGCCAATCAAGGTGCTATAGCCCATAAAGCTCCGAGAAATGAAGAAAGGACACCCCATCTCCTTTCCTATTTCATCCTTTGTTTGCCCGACGGCGGGTCAACGGGTTCATTTTGGATGGCTCTCTATATCCTGATCTGCCCCTACTTCCCACCGGTCATTACTACTGTATCCGTGAAATAACGTTGGGCGATGAGGCAGGCAACGATGAGTGGAAGCACCGCTAACAGCGAAGTTGCCATAATCAACGCCCAGGGTTGGGTGGTCTGTTGCGGATTAAAGAGGGAGAGAATGGCAATGGGAAGCGTTTGCAATTCCCGTTTTTGCAGATAAATCAACGGCAGTTGAAGCGCGTTCCATTGCCCCACAAAAATCATTAACCCGACGGTGGTCAGGGCGGGACGGCAATTGGGCAAAATAATGTTCCAAAAAATTTGGAAATGATTGGCTCCATCAAGGGTTGCCGCTTCGTCCAACTCACGGGGAATTGTCAACATAAATTGTCGCAGGAGGAAAATCAATGCCGCACCCCCTGCAAAATAGCCCGGAATCGTGACAGGGTTGAAGGTATTGACCCAATCCAGCGCGTTAAACATGACATATTGCGGCACCAATGTGGTTTGCATGGGCAACATCAGTGTGGTTAACATCAAGAAAAAGACCATATCCCGCCCCGCCCAGCGCAATCGGCTAAAGGCGTATGCCACCAACGTTACCGATGCCAACGTCCCCGCCACGGTCAATACAGTGATAAATACCGAATTGCCGAGATAGGTAAGCCAATCCGGGTCAGTCAATACCCGCTCATAAGCGGCAAGAGTCGGTTGGGAGGGCCACCAGACGATACTCCCTGCGTTGGCTTCTTCTTGTGTTTTCAGTGAAGTCGAAACCATCCAGAACAACGGGAAAACCAGAAGCGCACTCAACGCGATACTAATAGCATAGGTTAGCCCCCGCCCCGCCCATCCGGGAACCGCCCATCGGGCGCGTGTCGTTGTTTCACTGGTGGTCATTTTCGATACCGCTTGCACCATCAACTCCGTTCAGAAATCAGAAGAAATAACAGGATCAGATGCCCGTTTCTTTATTACTCACCTTCGTAATAGACCCACCGATTGGACAATCGGAACTGTATTGCCGTCAGCCCCAGCACAATCAACAGTAGCACCCATGACATCGCCGCCCCGTACCCCACTTCGTTAAAGCGGAAAGTCGTGCGCCAGAGGTAGTACGCCACAAAATAAAGGGATTGGTTCTGCCCCCCATCGCGCACCAATGTCACCGATGGCTCAAAAATTTGCAGGGTGGCAATCATTCCGATAATCAAGTTGTAGAAGGTGGCAGGGGCAATCATAGGCAAGGTAATGTGGCGAAATCTTTGTATGGCGTTCGCCCCATCTACCGTTGCCGCTTCGTAGAGGGTGCGCGGCACCCCATTCAGCGCGGCGAGGTAAATCAACATCATCGCGCCCGCGCTCCACATCATAATCAGCACGACCGACGGCTTATTCCACAAAAACGCCAACCCATCCGCCCCCAACCATAAGGGGACCCGTTCCGCGCCGGGAAAACCATTGCTCAAAATCCGCTCAAAAATCGTCCAATTGCCTGATTGCAGGGAGGCAAACACCGCCCCGGTCAACTCTGTAATCCAAATAAAAGCCCCTACCGCCCAGCGCAACGGTGTTTCATTCAGCCAACGCAGGATGTTGTTGACTACTCCGCCGCCAGGATTCAACATCAGCCGCCACGTAAACAAAACGGCTGTGCTGGAAGCCAGCAATACGGGCAGATAAAATATCGTGCGGAAAATCCGTTGCCCGCGAATTTGCGTGTTCAATAACAATGCCATGCCTAGTCCGGCAAAAATCTGGGCAGGCACTCCGACCACTGTCATATACAACGAATTCATCAACGAGGTAATAAAGTTACGGTCTTGAAACAGGTCGGTATAGTTTTTCGCGCCAATCCATTCAATCGGCTCAGAAATCTGATAATCCGTAAAACTCCAATACAACGAAAATAGCGCAGGTCCCAGCACAAAAATCAGAAAGCCCGTCACCCAGGGAGAGGCAAACAACCACCCGCTAAATGCGTTGTTCTGTGCCATACGGTTGCCGCCGCGCCACGCCACCAGCTGTCGCGCCCCGCCCGCCATCAGCATCCCTGCCACCCCCATCAAGGCAACTGCCCCCGCCGACCACAACAATGTGTTTATTTTCGAGTCCATACCTACCTTCGGATTGCATATTCCATAGTGCATATTGCATAAAGGCTTACGACTTTACGGTGTGTGCCGTTGTCGTTTATGCACTATGCAATATGCACTATGAGTTACCCATCATTACAACGATTTACGATTCCAGCCGTCCCGCATCCCGCAAGACTTCTTCGTATTGAGTTTGGATATTTTCCAGCGCGGTATCTACGTCCTGTAAATCGGCGAAGTAGGCATCAATTTCAGCAACGAGGATGTCCCGCAGTTGGGCGGTTTCGCGTACATCGGCAAAGCCGACCCCGTACTCATTCATGTACTCCGCCAT